>CAYSOI010000803.1:0-1842 GCA_964432425.1 uncultured Opitutales bacterium
AAATACCGAAATACCCAAGGAACGAAATACCCAATTGCTGAGCATTTGAGCAATTGAAAGGGGCATAAGAAAGCCCCCTTCGTCGTTCCCACAACTTCCCCACACACAATGGCGGAAGCCGTTCGCACCCAACCCGCGAACCGCTTCCGCCATTTTATTTTCCCAACCGACCTCTCCCAAGTCCACCCCTGCAGGGGTTCAGGCTACTTGAGGAGGAAACAACACAAAACTGCAATCCCCCCCAAGGCCGAGAATAATCATTGTCACCAAACGGGGAGGAATAATTGCCGTTCCCCCTCCACTATGCAACCTCAACATCCCCCCGACAAATTCCCTCATCCTCCTCACCCTCACTGGCCTCAACTCATAAAAAAATGGCCTGACACTTCATTTCCATCACAAACTCCTGTATTTTTAGGGCATCTCTGGAAACCTCCCCAAACACAAGCCTTCACAATTCCTGTCCGGTAATTAGTGTATTTACATGAAATATTGCAACCCAAGGAAAGATAACGATTTGCTCAGCATACTTGACCACCAACAGGCTGTTACCAGCGAGCGCAAGGGCATCAACAAACTCAACCAATTCATTGATTGGGAGTTGTTCCGCCAAGAACTTGAGTCTTTGCTGGGGCACCACACGCGCGACCCTAAAAAAGGTGGCCGCCCGCCATTTGACCCGGTGTTGATGCTCAAAGTTCTGGTCTTACAAAAATACCATGGCCTCAGTGATGACGAAACCGAGTTCCAGATATTGGACAGATCCAGTTTCATGCAGTTCCTCGGGCTGCAAGCTGGAGACAACATCCCCGATGCCAAGACAATCTGGGATTTCAAGCAACTACTTGAGAAGGACGGGCGTGAAGGTGGTCGCAAACTTTTCGATCTTTTCGGCGCAATGCTTGAGAAGCAGGGGATGTTTGGCCGTGAAGGCTCGATCGTGGATGCAAGCTTTGTCGATGCTCCCAGGCAACGTAACAGTAGGGAGGAAAACGCGTTGATCAAGGAAGGTGTGCGCCCGGCGGGGTTCGAGGAAGATACAGCCCGCGGATGGCAAGAGGATTGTGATGCGAAATGGGCACAGAAGGGAGGGGAGACCCACTATGGTTACAAGAACCACGCCAAAGTGGATGCCAAAAGCAAGCTGGTGGTCAATTACGCCAGCACCACTTCCAACATACATGATTCCCAGGTATTCAAGGGCTTGGTCGACGAAAAGAATGAGGCGGTGTTCGCTGACAGTGCTTACCTCTCGGAGGAAGCCAGGGAGCACCTGCTGCAGAAGGATTGCCAGGACTTCATCCTGTTCAAGTCAACCCGGGGCAACCCTTTGTCAGAAGAAGACAAGGCAACGAACATGTTACGTAGCCGGATCCGGGTTCGTTGCGAGCATGTATTTGGCAGGATGACTCAAATGGCCTTGGATCGATTGCGATGTATCGGTGAAGTTCGGGCCGAACTGCACATCGCCTTGGGCAATCTGGTGTATAACATGGATCGTTATGCATTCTTGTGCAAATAAAGCCAGAAAGAGCTCGGAGGGCAGTTCCGAGCCGCTCAAAAAACCAATTTGGATCCAGCCATTGCAAGAAAACCGCCCCCTTAGATTAAAAAATCTTACCAAATAACGAACCCTATGACAAAACTGGAGATTTCAGAGGTCCCCTATAGTTGAAATATCTCAGATTTTCAGGATACTGTAATTGAGCTGCTCAATCCTTGGGAAATTGGGGAAAATTAATGGCAGAAATTTGAGGAGCTCCCTATAACTTATGAAACCCATAAGAAGGACCCCGATATGCTGACCATTGCTTCCAATACCCTTTCGCAAACTTGCCAAAC
>CAYSOI010000804.1:0-1841 GCA_964432425.1 uncultured Opitutales bacterium
AATCTGAAATCGATTGAGAGAGACAGCAAAATTTCGTGTCATTTCGTGTGTTTCGTGGTTTCTCCAAAAATTCTCTAAGGAATCCCCTTTACCCGTGTCTTGGGTTGTTCAAAGTGACGTGCACAATTTCTATTCTCCAACTTCAGGCGTTCTCATGAAAAAGTTCCTATTCCTTCTGACTCCAGTGGTCTTTACGGCCATTCTCCCAGCCCGGGACATCCAATATGTCGAAAAATTCAGTATTGCCGAGAATCGGGAGGAGGCTCTGAAGGAGTTGATTCCGGGGACGCGGGATTACTATTACTATCATGCTCTGGATGCTCAGAATCGAGGGGATCGTGAGGAATTCAATAAGGTGGTGAAGGCATGGATTGGCCGATACAAAGTGACGGGAAGAGTCCGGGAGATGTTGAATCGTCAGGCATTGCTGGATTATGAGCAGGACCCCAGTAAGTCTCTTGCTTACATCAAGGATGAACTGAACCTGTATTTCAATCACTCCAAACGAGTGGAAGGTCGCAAGCCTTCGCATCCTGTTCGAGTCGATCCCAAGGTTATTTCCTATGGTGCATTTTTGAGCCGTGCTTTGCACAACAACACAGTCTCCGGGGTTGAAGATCACAGTGTCTGGGAACTGGACCCCTCCAACTACAACGAGCATCGCCTTCGCCATTGGCTGAGGAGATTGCAGCGTCCTGATATTCCTGAACTTACCAGGTGGATCAATATTGATATGCATAACCGGAATTTCGGTGGATTTGGATCCTACACTATTCACCAACGGCTCCTGAAATCGCAGTACGATGATCTTCTGCAGCAAGTACCCAACCTCCTCAATAATTCCAATTTCGTAAACTACTACCTCAAGCGTCTGGCACCTTCCGATGACATCGATATCCGCTACAATCCTGAGGAAAAGGAGAAGTATCTGAATCGCCTACTTCAGTTCGTCCGTCAACTTTCTCCAGCCTACAACACGCTCAAGGCGACAGTCATCCACGAAATTCTCAAAGACAAACAAGCGGCAGGAGAGTACGATCGCACACTGTTCCTGGAATACCTCAACCTGCCTCGTTCCAGCCACTACTTTCAGCCCAAGCTTCGTGACACTCTGATTCGCCAAAAGAATGCCCGGTACATTCAGCAGGGGCAGAGCTTTCAGGATCGGATCCAGGTTCCTCCGGTCCACAATGAAGAGCCTTTGGTCAGAGACTACTTGCTGCACTTCTTCCGTGAAGATGAGAACATCGATGGCTTTGTAAAATATCTCAAAGACAGCTATCTCAATCCGCTTCTGGCGGAAGCCAAGCTGGTCAATGGCATTGGCAACCCGGAGCAATGGTTTTCCATTCTCGGCACTTCGGCGGTCCAGCGTTTGAAAGATCGCATCGACATCGATTTCCTGCCTCAAAACAAGACTTACTATGCTCCTCAGGATTCCGTCTCATTGAAGGTGGCGACAAAGAATGTGGAGAAGCTGCTGATCAAAGTCTACCGCATCAACACCTTCAACTACTACAGTCGGAACTTTAAGGCCATTGACACCGCACTCTCCCTGGATGGACTTTCCGCCACCTGGGAACGCACTCTTGAAATTGATGCGGCTCCCATGCGGAGAGTTGAAAGAACTTTGCAATTCCCGGAACTCAAGGGCAGGGGAGTCTTCGTAGTCGACTTGATTGGTAATGGCCGGAGCAGCCGAGCACTCATCACCAAAGGGCAACTTCGCATCCTAGAAAAGACAGGTCCCGCTGGACACGAACTCCGTATTGTTGATGGCAAAAACAAGCCTCGCACAGATGCCACCATCTGGATCAGCGGAAAGGAGTACACGCCAGAGA
>CAYSOI010000805.1:0-1840 GCA_964432425.1 uncultured Opitutales bacterium
GGAGTTTGGCGGGGGCCGGGTTGTTCCGTGCCTTCGGTGGAGTAGACGTATTTCCAATCTCCGTGGCGTACGGCATAGTTGTTGTTCCGGGTTCGACTTCGCCAGTAGAGGGTTTGGTGAGGGCGATCCGTTTTCTGTCCGAAAAGATAAGGCCGTAGGTCTTTGCCATCGATCTTGCAGGTGTCGGCTCCAGCAAGGTGTAGGGCTGTGGCACTGAGGTCGAAGGTCATGACGGGTAGATCGTAGGTGGATTGGGGTTCAAGTTTACCGGGCCAACGTAGGAAAAGAGGGACTCGGATGCCGCCTTCGAAGGTTTCGCACTTGGAACCTCGCAAGGGCATGTTGATGGAACCGTTGACTGCATTGCGAGTGGTTGGTCCTCCGTTGTCATTGTGGAAAATGACGAGGGTGTTGTCCGCTTTGCCGGAGTCGTCGAGTTCCTTCAGAACCTGGCCAATCGCATCGTCCATGGCACTGAGCATGGCGGCGTAGATCTTGCGTTGGCCTTGAAGCTCTGGAAAGCGATCCAGGTACTTGGGAGTGGCATGCATGGGGGTGTGGACGGCATTGAAGGCGAGGTAGAGGAAGAGGGGTTTGGTGGATTCCCGGTGGCGTTTCAGAAAGGCGGCAGCTTCATCTCCAAACGCATCGGTCAGGTAGCGGGTTTCCTTGCTATCTTCCTTTTGCCGAAAGATGGGTGAGCCGTAACTGCCGCGTTGAGGGCGGTCCGGGAAGTAGGTGTGGCCGCCGCCAAGGAATCCGTAAAATTCGTCAAAGCCTCGGTCCAGAGGGTTGTAACCTTTGCCTTCACCAACATGCCATTTGCCCACCATACCTGTGGTGTATCCGGATTCCTGGAGTCGGTCAGATAAAGTTTTGATAGGGAGGGGGAGTGGTCCGGTAACTTGCGGGAGGTCATCGTTGCCTGTCCGTTGTTGGTAGCGACAACCAAGGAGAGCAATACGGGTCGGCGTACAGAATGAACCATTTGCATAAGCCTGGGTAAACCGGACGCCTTCCTTGGCGATGCGATCAATGTAGGGTGTGGGGATGTCTTTACTGCCGTGGGCTCCGACGTCTGAGTATCCCATGTCATCGGAGAGGATGAGGACGATGTTGGGGCGATCATCGGCAAAGATGGGAAGGGCGGAAAAGAGGAAGAGGAGAAGTGCTGAAATACGCATTGGATGAAATATGATTTGGAATAGGAGATGTAGCAGAAGATGCAAAATCTTCTGACTCAAAGGCAATCCTGACTGTCGGAATTTTTGGCAAATTCCGCTACGATTTATTCTGTATTCTTAGTCAGTCGGGCGTTGGCCCAACTGGCATGATCGCCGCCGCGGTTGCCGAGACTGTCCACGATTAGGGAGAGGGTCTTCGCTCCTTTGACGCAAATGTCGATAGGTTTGCGAAGACTCTTGTCGCTGCTTTGGGTGGGGCCGGTGGTGAAGACTTGTTTGCCGTCGACCAGGATTTTCATTTCCAATTGTCCGCGGTGGCCATCATCCGGGCCTGGGAGAACATGGAAGTTTGCATACTTTCCGCCAAGTGGGAAGGTGAGTTTGGAGTCGGCGTGGACACCGATTCCTCGTTTGTAGGGGATGCTGTTGATGGAGATCTTTCCGCCGCTCCAGGATTGATTGTTGCGGACGTTGGAAAAGCTTTGGATTTGGGAGGCCATTTCTTTGGTTAACCAGACGTGCCCGTCTTTGTCTGTAGTGGCTTTTTCGTCCATTCGTTCAAGGGCAACGGAGTCGTCAATGGCTTGTTGGAATTCGTCGTCAAAGGTGACGGTTTTGGTAGGTTTGCCTCCACGTCGCTGGTGAGGATGAGGGCG
>CAYSOI010000806.1:0-1840 GCA_964432425.1 uncultured Opitutales bacterium
GACACTTCAGTTATATCCCACAGGTCAAGCTGAATTTGCCTGGGGAGTAACCGCTTCAGTTCACAGAGGGACTCTCCTCAACGTTCGATTTACTCTCCAGGTGTTTGGAGATTTTTCTGTAGGATTTCGCTAGCCCAATTCCGAGACCGCAAATGGCTACTGGCATGATGGCAAAGAACAGTAGCATGAAGAATACGTTCTTCACCAATCCGGGAATCGTAGTATGCGAAGTGTCTATGAATGGATGGATAAGAACAGTAAGATTCGTGGCGAGGGCCAATGCGAAAACTCCCACAATGATGTGCAATACAAGGATTACTTTGAGTACGGTAGCCTTCTTGTACACGAAGAGTAGAACCGCGATTGAGAATGACAGTCCAATGAGCTGCATGAAATTGAAGTCATCAGTGGGCTTTTGAGTCATCAACTCATGGAGGTAATTACCCAAATAGATAAAGGGACCGATTGAGAAAAAGCATACAAAATACTCAGACAATAAGTTAATCTGCTCCCGCTCGACTTTCATTGAATGTATGCTAGGAAAACTTTTATTTCACTGGCTTCCCATAGATCTGCATTTCATGGATGGACCAATACTTGCCTGGTGCGGAACCTTGCTGTGTGATCTTGATATACTTGGTTTCGACACTTGGGAAGATGATGTCAGTTACAGGGTTTTGGCCTTTTCCAATGCTCACGGGTTTACTCCAGGTCTTGCCGTTATCAGAGATCTGCACTTCATAATTTCGAATGTAGTCACTTTGGGAGCCTCCAGAATCCAGGAGAATGCGATTCACAGTGGAAACGTTGGGCAATTCAATCTGGACCCATTGGCCAGGGACTTGAGGAGTTCCAGTATCATAACGGCTCTTGGCTTTACCATCTACAGAGGCAGAGAGCTTGTCTGGATTGTGGCTGGCCTTGAGTTTCCAATCTTTTCGGTTGGTGAGAAGAGGGGGCTCCAACTTTTCCAGTTCTGCCTCCGTCCAGGGAAGTAAACGATCTTCGGATTGTTTACGAATTCCGGCAACATATTCCTTGTCGATCGGAGTCGCCTTGTTCCCAAAGCTGTTGCGAATGTAGGTCGCAACGGCAGCAATCCATTCATCATCATTGGCTCCCAATGGAAGCATTTGGCCTGGGTAAGTCTTGCCATCGAGAGGACCTGTTTGCCCATGAAGAAGGGTTCGTACCAGGCTTCCACCTGAACCAAGCACACGGGGAGAACCCGGAAGTGGAGGTCCTAGAGTTACACCTTTTTGACCCGCCATGGGAGCACCTTTGCCATCGCCACCATGACAGGCAAAACACAATTGTTTGTAAATCACCGCACCTTGTTCCATTTGTTTGCCCAACTGGGCATCCAGACGCCTTTGTTCCGCCAATCTTGCGGCTTCAGCGGCAAGGCTTTTTTGATTGTTAGCGATCGTGTTGAATATGGGTTTGTCCTTATGAGATTCGATCAACTTTTCCGCCAAGCTGATCAATACTTCGGATTTTGCACCACTGTAGGCAATCGAGTTAATTGCCTGAGTCGCAACATCGGCATCTGTCTCCTCCTGAAGCTTCTCAAAACTTTTCAGAATCTCTGCATTTCCTTCGGATAGAAACGGCTCACTGACACGAATGGCCGCCTGTCGAACTCGTGGGTCTGCATCTTCCAACTTTTCCTTCAGCAACCCAGGCGTCGCAGCACTCAAGCCTTCCAGCGTCCACAAGGCATGGACTCTACCCAACGCGTCATCCCCGGTTCTTGCCAATTTCTCCAAAGCCGGAACAACTGATTTTCCATCCTTGCGAAGAATGATCAGCTTCTGGGCCGTATCTCTCCACCAACCAT
>CAYSOI010000807.1:0-1839 GCA_964432425.1 uncultured Opitutales bacterium
AATGGATTCACCCTTGATTCAGCCCGAGGACATCCAGCATATCATAAAGTCCCGCTTGTTTGCCTTGTGCCCATTTGGCCGCTCTCATCGCTCCATCGGCGAAGATCAACCGATCCTGGGCTTTGTGGGTTAATTCTATACGCTCATGATCACTGACAAAGACCACCGTATGCTCTCCGACTACACTGCCTCCCCGTAAGGAGTGTACACCGATTTCTTCATCGGGGCGGGCTCCAATGATGCCAGATCTTCCGTGCTGTACGTTGTATTTGATGGCATTTCGGCCTTCTTTGATGGAATTGATCAATCCCTCGGCAGTTCCGCTGGGAGCATCCACTTTGTGACGGTGGTGCATTTCGATGACTTCAGGCTGGAAATCTGAGTCAGTCACTTGTGCTGCAATTTTAGTCAGGTAATAGAGTAGGTTGACCCCCGTGGAGAAGTTGCCTGTCCAGACAATGGGAATGTCATTGGTGTGAGACAAAGTAGTGTTTCGCTCTTCTATGTGATGCCCTGTTGTACCGATAATGAGGGGCTTTTTGTATTTTGCGGCTAATTTGGTAATGACGGGCGTTACGTTGTGAAAACTGAAATCGATGACCGTATCACCGGAAATCACTGCAGGTTCCGGGTCATCCCCCTGGTCTATGGCAGCGCTGACCTTGATGCCGTTCTTCTCGGCACTTTGAATGAGAGCCTGCCCCATTCTTCCTTTGGCTCCTACAATGGTTACGTTCATCGGTATTTGTGGTTTGGGTTTTCAGTTTCAGGATTGGGTTAAGCCCACTTTATCCGTCACTCCAAACAATATTTCACGACTTGAATCAGAGAGAGGTCCTAAAGGTAATCGAATCTGTTCATCCTCAATAATTCCCATGGCACTCAGCACGGCTTTGGCCGGCACGGGATTACTTTCAATAAAGAGAGTGGTGAACAAAGAGTAGTATTTTTCATGCACTTGGGTGGCGGAATGAAAATCATTCTTCAGGGCGGCATCCACCATGGCCTTGATTTCCGCGGGTATGATGTTGGACGCAACACTGATCACGCCTTTGGCTCCCACACTCATGAAAGGTAGGGTGAGGCTGTCATCACCACTCAAAATGGTATAATCTCCACCCAGCTTCTGACGAAGTTGAGAGATGCGTTCACAGGAGCCACCAGCTTCCTTGATGGCCCGTACATGGGGAAACTTTTCGTAGAGCCTGGCGCAGGTGTCGATGCCAATTTCAATGCCACATCGGCCGGGAATGGAATAGAGGATGATGGGAATCCCCACCGCTTCGGCGACACGGGAAAAGTGAAGAAACAGTCCTTCCTGGCTGGGCTTGTTGTAGTAGGGGGCTACGAGCAGTAACGCATCGGCTCCAGACTTTTCGGCTTCTTTGGAAAGGCGTTCCGCTTCACGAGTCGAATTGGAACCGGAACCGGCCAGAACCACGGTGCCGCTACCTTTGGCGAATTCGACGGATTTCCGGACGACTTCGCTGTGTTCTTCATGCGAAAGAGTGGGGGATTCTCCGGTCGTGCCAACGGCCAGAATCCCTTCCAGTTTGGCATCAATTTGCGTTTGGATCAGCCTCTCCAGACTGGCGTAATCAACCTCGCGGTTGGCCATTGGAGTGGCCAGTGCCGTGTGTGTACCGTGTAGTGGAAGTGTTGCAGACATGGTGGGCGGGAGTAAATGAAACCCCACCCCCTCTTGGCAACAATGAAGTTAGGAAGTTGTGGGAAAGCTGTTCTCAATAAGGGGTAATCTTTGGAGTAGAAGTATATTGTCAGTTTTGTTGCTGAAGAAATAGGATCAGTGAATCGACCTGATTGCGGTCCAGTATCCCT
>CAYSOI010000808.1:0-1838 GCA_964432425.1 uncultured Opitutales bacterium
GTGTCGGAATAGGTTCCATAGCTATTTCCCATGATTGCACCATGTCTTAGAATGCCTTGGCCTGTGCCAGGGCGATATTCTTCCTCTTTGTTGGAATTGACCCATAGTGATTGGTGCCTGAGGTTGAGGGTATGCCCGAGTTCATGTGAGGTGACAGCTGCAATATTGTGGGTGTTGCCCCAGAATGCTCCTGCAAAAGCGAAGCAAATTTCATCTTGTTCCCAATTAAAGGCGTTAATGTAGGCAACGCCTCCGGCTCCGCTACCATACCAGTCTGAATTGCTTCCTCCAATGCAGCATCTTTGGGCCTTTTTCTGGCTCATCCGGGTTGTGCCGGGATCAACCGTGGTCACGTTCACGTCCCATGGTGCAAAATCTTCACTGACTCTGGCCCAGATTTCCTGAATCGCCTGGAGTTCACTATCTGAAAAAGTTTGGTAATCATTATCCAGTGTGAATACAGGTGTTACAATGGGGTCATCCGGGTTGACTGCATTGGTCCAGCGATTCCCTGTGTAGGTGTGTCCATCAAAATCCAAGAGCAGGATATTGTTGGATTCGGGCCGGCTGGAGAGTTGAGGCAGGCTGGTTAGCGGGTGTGTTGCGGTGCTGGGGGCCGGGGCGTTTTCATGAAAGCCAGCTGCGGCGATTGGCATCTCAGGAAGCTTACAACCCACACATTGCGGGCCAGTGGACGCCTCATTGTGGACTTTCATCTTCCCGTGCCAATGATGCCATGGGTGAGTTTTCGTCGGCTCCTTGGCCTCGATCGGAAGGTAGGATAAGGTTGTTAGAAGAACGGCCGAGGTATGCCGAATGATGAAGCGGTTGGAAGTAAACAAGATACTTGGATGGTTAAAGTGGATTGTTTCTAATTCTGAACAGCAAGGTTCAGAATGATGAAATTTTCTAACGTATGCTTAGTGGGTGAAGTTTGCCTGAGGAAAGAACTGGGAACCAAGGAGCAGCATAAAGGTAACCCTTGATGGACCTGGAATCAAATAAAGATGGAATAGAATTTCCCGAAGGGAAAGTGGGTGGGTAGAACGTTTCGGCAAAAGGGCAGGTGAGGAACCCTAGTTACTAACAAATAGACTGGCCTTGATGATGACAAGCCCTGAATAGTGTTTTATCAAAAAAAATCCCTGCCGGATAGATACTTAAGCAGAGGCTTTGGTTTCCACTAATTTCGACATGGAGATATCTTGGTTCAGAAGGTTTTGAGCCTCTTTGGAACCGGGGTCAATCAGAGCAAAGTCTTCAAATTCAAAACCGGGAGCCACAGAGCAGCCCAAAAGCACTTTGCCGGAAATGGGTTCGGCCGCCTGCCACATTCCCGCTGGCACTACATGGCAAAAGCAATTGGCCTCTTCGGATAGTTCGATGCAGGTCGGTGGTTTTTCTGAACCATCCCAGATGTAAAGCCGGATCCCATTACCTTGGTACAAATTCCAGATTTCATCGGAGCTAACCTTATGAAAGCGGCTGACCTCATCGTCTTCCAATGCAAAGTAGATGTGAGTTAACGCGGATCGTTTTGTGCCTTCGGTATTGATAACGGTTTTCCCGGAGCGGAATACTTCGTGGAATCTACCACCTTCAGGGTGTTCAATCAGATCAATGGGCTGCATGGGATTATCAGAATTTAAATGTCTTTTCTTCGAAAGTGTTCGTGGAATCAACTCCTAAAAGTGTGCGGTCGTGAAATACAGGCTCCAGCAACCATGAACTTTCCACAGTCCCGTTTTGACAAGAATCGAACATCTGTCTTTTGTCGCAGTCCAATTCGACCTGCCATGAAGAAAATAACCACCCTCTTGCTCATCTCCCTCTTTACC
>CAYSOI010000809.1:0-1837 GCA_964432425.1 uncultured Opitutales bacterium
CCAAAGTCTGGGCGGCCATGTTTGCCAAGCAGCAATGCCTGAAATGCCATGAAACTTACAAGCTTGGCAGTGTGATCGGTGCCTTTGTTTATGAGTTGGAAGGAGTGGAGTCACCGCCGAAGGAACTTCTGGAGGAATTGAAAGAGGATGATGTGGAATTGATCAAGGAGGTCACCCGGTACAATTCTCCTTTCGAAAAGGGTGAGTATCGATTTTGAACTACAATTCTGGCTTTCTATGACCTGAGGTTCTGGGGAATCGATTCAACCCTTAATTCCACAAGTCTCAATGCGCTAAAGAGTTGCCATCATGGGGGCCAGCCGTTTCGGGGATGGTGGGCCGTGCAGGATTCGAACCTGCGACCAAGGGATTATGAGTCCCCTGCTCTAACCGCTGAGCTAACGGCCCGTTTTGGTGTCGCTTTTGGGGTGCGATAGTGTGTAAATGAGAAATTTCCGTGAAGGCGTCAAAGAGTTTTGCAAATTGGTTGCTCCTTTTTTGTTTGGGGGTGGCGTTGTCAGGAGGGTGTCGTCAGGAGAGAAAAGGCCTTAAGGAGGAGAAGAAGTTGGTTCGGGAAGTGGAATATGAAAAGATGGAATTTCGTGCTGATGGGTTGTGGTATCACATCGGAGATGATTTCCCATTCACTGGGAAAGCAGTCCATAGGCATGAAAATGGTAAGATTGCCTGGATAACGGAATTAGAGGCAGGTGTGCCTCATGGGCGGGTTCGACAGTGGTTGCCCGATGGGAAGGAGGTCTGGCCTGGGGGGGATTAACTTAGCAGCAGGTTGTCTACCGTGACGGAGGAGGTGAGGGCCTCGGAGAGCATTTTGAATCCAACTTCCGTCTTCAGGCTTACGAGTGAGAAATCAGTCAAGGTCCTGGCTAAATCTACATCGATAATGGTACTGAGAGCAGAATTGAGGTTGCTGTTATTGGTTTGCATGAGATCAAAAGATGCAAGAACCCGTGATTGTTGTCCACCGTTGGCGGCTCTGAGGTTTGCGATGTTTTGTATTGAATCTTCGATATCTGCCATGGTCACATCTGCCAAGTTGGCTTCGGATGTGATATCGATGACTGCATTTTCCAAATCTGCCTGATCAATTGTAAATGTACTGAAGCCGCTTTCATCGCCAATCGCGGTCAGTGTGCCTCCAGAATTGCTGAAGAGGTCAACTCCGTTGAATTGTTGATTGGAGAGGTCCGCCAATTGGGAGTTGAGAATTTCGAATTCCGCTTGGAAGGCTCCTGTGTTATCCCCCCAAATGCCTTCCGACATGGCTTTGAGCTGTCCCATCCGGTCCATGATTTTGGTGGCGGATTGCAGGACGCCGTCTTGGGTTTGGAGGAAGGAGTTGGTGGTGGCGAGGTTGTTGGCGACAATCGCGGATCGGTTTACCGAGGCATCCAGTTTGGAGGCTACAGCGAGCCCTCCGGCATCAATGAAGGTGGGTGTGATGCGGATGTTGCTGGATAACTGTTGCAACAGGATTTCCTGAGAGGAAAGATTTTCCCCTATGGGGGTGATAAGTGCATTAAAGTTGGCCATGGTTGCAGGTCTAGCAGGTTTTGTGCCTATCGTTTTTCTTTAAGTTGTGGTGATTTTTTCCGGATAGTTTTATTCTTGAAGAGTTGAGGTGGATAGGAAATAGCATATTACCAATGCACAACTTAAGATGATTGGCCAGAAACTGCAAGATGGACGGTTTGAGGTCTTGAGGCAATTGGCCGATGGATGGATGGGTGAGGAGTACGTTGTTTATGACGAGAACCGGGATTCAACGCTGGCTCTGAGGGTGCTGGATACGCTGGATGAGGAGGTTTTCTCGGTA
>CAYSOI010000810.1:0-1835 GCA_964432425.1 uncultured Opitutales bacterium
CTTCTTGATCGACCAGTCGTTCTCGATGAACCAGTTGGCCAAATAGTCGAGCAACTCGGGATGAGTTGGCTTTTCTCCCGTTCCGCCGAAGTTGTTTGGGTTGCCTGCAATGCCTTTGCCAAAATGCCAGGACCAGACCCGGTTGACCATCACCCGTGCGGTCAATGGATTCTTTGTATCCGCAATCCAATTGGCCAACGCCAGACGCCGTTTTCCCTGTCCTGAGGGAAAGGGTTTCACCTTCATCTTCCCGAGACTTTCCGCAGCACTCAATGCACCTGGAGTGACAGGCTCACCTTCTGAATAAACATTGCCTCCAGTGAAGATCACATCTGGATCAAAGTAACCTTGGGCCCAGGGATTTTTCGGCATGGAGAGTCTCCCCTGCACATTCTTCTTTGCAATGGTTTTGCCAGTAAATACGGAGTGCACTTGGGGTTTAGTTCGATCTAACTCAATCCGATGGCGAATGGTGTTTTTCCACATCCGGGCCTTGGAAGCTTCATCTCCTGGATCGAGTCCATTGTCTCCAGTCTTGGCAGCGGCAGTCTCCTTCTTCTTTCGAGCTTTCATCTTAGCCTCCAACTTCGCCTTCTGCTTGTTGTAGTACGCAACCTTTTGCTGAACCCATTGATCGGAAGATTGAAAATTCGCTTTGGATTCCACATCCAGGAACGGTGCATTTCGTTCGGCAAACTGTGTGGTATTGAACACAGCCATGATGCTGTAGTAATCCCGGGTCGGCACGGGGTCGAACTTATGATCGTGGCATTTTGCACACATCAAAGGGTGTGCCAGAAAGGTCTGCCCTACGGAGTCCGTCACGTCATCCAACCACATCTGGCGAGTCTCCTTAAAGACACTCATTCCGGTCTGTTCCCAAGGTCCCATTCTGAGGAAGCCTGTAGCGATTAAATTCTCGGGTTTGGAAGCATCGATCTCATCTCCGGCAATCTGTTCACGGACGAACTGGTCGAAGGGTTTGTCATTATTAAAAGAACGAACCACATAGTCCCGATAACGCCATGCATTGGGCCGGGCATAATCATTGGCAAATCCCGCACTGTCGGCGTACCTCGTCACATCCAGCCAACGTTGCCCAAACTGTTCTCCGTAGTGCGGAGTCGCCATCAGCTTTTTGCCAAACTCGACCACCGCAGTCTTCGGATCTTTGCCATAAGCTTTAGAAAATTCGGCAACCTGCTTCGGAGAAGGCGGCAATCCGGTTAATCCGAAACTCATTCTCCGAACCATCGCCACCGCCGAAGCTTCACCCGCAGCTTCCAGTCCGGCAGCCGAAAGCTTTTCATTGATAAAATAATCCACCGGATTCACGCCTTCCGCAACCTTCTCCACCTTGAGCGGACGATACGCCCACAACTTCTCATACTCATAACGCCGATTCTGCCAATCTCCCGAAAGGGCCTTGGAAGTCGCCACCTGCACACCCTCGGCGTACTCTCGCTGAATCATCGCCACTCTCTTATCGTCCGGCCAAGGAGCTTCCGCATTGACCCAATCCCGAATCCACCAGGATTGCTCCTCCGTCAAACGATCCGCCAACTTCGGAGGCATTTCAAAATCCTCCTCAGCATGAATCACCACTTTGTACAGAAAGCTCTCCTCCCCTTTTCCAAGCTTCACCACATCCTCCCCAAACGTCTCGCCACCTTTCAACATCGCCTCCCGGTCCCGCATGTCAAAATCCCCTTTGATCTTCTTCGGATCATCCCCATGACAAGCGATGCATTTCTCGGCAAACAAAGGCTTCACTTTCAGAGCAAAGAGCTTCTCCCCCTCCGAAACCTCCGCGGCGAGAAAGGACGTCAAAAGTA
>CAYSOI010000811.1:0-1832 GCA_964432425.1 uncultured Opitutales bacterium
TTTTGTAAATACAAATAGTTGTAAATGGGCAAACCTATACTTTTTCAACAGAATCAAGAATATCATTTGAGGAATGTGAATCAGGAAATACAAAACTTTGTGCGTGAACTATTAGGTCTCAATCCCTACAACACTTCCTCCTTTTACCTTCAATCCTTCCACTATGATTCCTTTCCATTTGAAAAAAGTAATCTCCTTATCGGCTCTGACCTTGGCGACACAGGGTTTTGCGGCCAATTCTGTCGGAGTTCCGGCATATGGGCTCAATGAAAAACTCGATGGAGAGCTTCTGTTCGGTGAACTGAACTGTGCGGCTTGCCACACTGCAAAAGGGGCTCCGAAAGGGAAACCGGCTCCGCTGCTTACGGGAGTTGGAACACGAGTCAGCCCGGAGTATTTGAAAAAATTCATTGCGGACCCGCATGCCACCAAACCGGGCTCGACCATGCCACATGCTTTGCATGGATTGAGTGATTCGGAAAGATCAGCTGCGGCAGAGTCGTTGACACACTATTTGGTCTCCCTGAGTGAACCTTTGAAACCTACGCCAAGTCCAGCGGGCAAGTCTGTGGAAGAGGCAGGCAAGTTTCTCTACCATACGGTCGGGTGTGTGGCTTGTCACGGAGCTGTGGATTCCACTCCTCCCATGAAGATTCCGGGAGGCGAAGAGGAAGGTGAACCAGCAAAGTTCTCACCACATTCCGGATTGACTGCACCTCTGGGAGATCTGGCTGCCAAGACCACAGTCGAGCAATTGGCGGTGTTTCTTCTGGACCCGTTGAAAGTTCGTCCCGGCGGTCGCATGCCTTCGCTGAATTTGACCGACCATGAAGCCACTGCCATTGCGACCTACTTGCTTCGCAGTCAAAAGAAGGAAGGCGGCAAGCAAGTCGCATCTGGTATTCAGTTTGCCTACTACCCGGTGAAGTTGGACAAGATTCCGGAAGATGTCTCCGAGTTGGAAGCTATTCACACGGGAGTTGCCGAGTGGATACATCGTGAGAAAGTCACCGGGCCACAAGGAGTCATCCCCAAAAACAAACCACCGCAAAACTTTCTCCTCCACTTCAAGGGTCTGCTCAACATTCCCAAAGCTGGAAAGTACAAGTTTCGATTCATTGGGGATGATCGCTACAAAGTGATCCTTAACGGCAAGCAAGTCATCCCCGGTGAAGGTAGATCCAAACAGGAATGCGAAATTGAACTTTCGGAAGGAGCACTGGAAATTGAGGCCTTTTCTCTCCAGCAGAAAAGCCAGTATGATCTTCGCCTTGAGTGGAACTTACCGGGGAGCAACCGCCGGCAAACCATCCCCGCAGAAGCCTTTAGCCACCATGTGGAGACTCGAATCCCCAATGGCTGGACGGATTTCAAACTGGACCGCAAATTAGTCTCCAGAGGCCGTGATCTTTTCACCTCTATGAAATGTGCATCCTGCCACCAAACAGGCGACAGTCTGGCCTCCAAAACCGTTTCCAGTCTGGAGAGATTGGGAGTACTTTCGGATGGAGGTTGCTTGTCTGACTTCCCTTCGAAGTCCTCCATGAAATATGATTTGAGCGAAACCCAACTCAAGGCACTCCGAGGCATTGTCGATAGCTTCATCAACGAAGATTTCAAACCAGCAGATCCTGCGGAGATGACCTTAGCTCAAATGAACTGCTACGCCTGTCACGCCAGAGAGGGCAAAGGTGGCCCAAGCGACGCTCAGAATCCCTACTTCACTACCCTTTCTCTGGTCGACATGGGAGACGAAGGTCGACTGCCTCCCTCGCTCGACCTGGCTGGAGCGAAGTTCAATCATGAGGGACTGAACGCAGTTCTTCTCAAGG
>CAYSOI010000812.1:0-1831 GCA_964432425.1 uncultured Opitutales bacterium
TCAAGGACCTCAACAACGCCCTCAAAGCCGCCAAACGCCACAACCTCAACCTCCCCATCACCCAACTCCTCCAGAATCTCTACGATGCCATGATTTCCTCCGGTTCCGGCGATCTCGACCACAGTGCTCTCTTGACCCACCTTGAAGCGATTCAGTCGAAGTAGTTTCTCATTCTTGTGCAATTTAAGATTCTCATGAAATTCACCTCAAGCCTTTTTTACAAGGGGTTAATCGATGGGTATTTCAATTTAACGGTTAAAGATATTCAGCCGATAATCACATAATTGCACCACTATTGGCTGAATTTCTTCTTTTCATTTTTCCGGTTTTTCGCAGTCTTTTCTTCAATCAGGAAAGACCACAATGCAGTTTATCGGAAGACAATACGAACGGGCATGCCTTGCCGAATGGGAGAAACGTTTGCCACGAGGCACTCTGAGCGTTCTCCATGGCCGCCGGCGTGTTGGCAAAACCCGTTTGATCAAAGAAGTCTTTCGCAAGCATGAACTTCTCTTCTTCGAAGGCTTGGAAGGGCAAAGCACCCGAGTCCAGCAACAACATTTCCTGGAACAATTATCCCGCCAGACCCGTCGTAAGAAGTATCTCAAACTACGTCCGGCAAACTGGAGCCAATCGCTGGACCTACTAGCGGATTATGTCGCGGAAAGGGCAAAGAAGGGGAAAACCACAGTTGTCTTTCTGGACGAATTTCAATGGATGGCGGCCAATCGTGTGGACTTGGTTACCCGCCTCAAATTCCTCTGGGACAGTCGGTTGGCGGATCTTCCGGTGCATCTCATTCTCTGCGGCAGCATTTCCTCCTTCATGGTCCGCAAAGTCGTGCGTTCCAAAGCTCTCTATGGCCGGGTGCACATCGAAATCCTGCTGCGTCCCCTGACCTTGCCCGAAATCGCCCCACTCTTTGCCAAACGCAACCTGCGTGAAGTTATCGAACTCTACATGGCCATTGGTGGAGTCCCCCAATACCTGGAAATGGTGGACCCGACCAAATCCTTCATCCTCAACATGCAAAAGCTCTGCTTTGCCAGGCATGGCTATCTGGTGGAGGAGTTTGAGCGACTCTTTGCCAGTCACTTCGGTCGCAATCTCCACTATCGCAAGATCCTCGAAGACTTGGGGAAATATCCCAACCTCTCCCGTGACGCCATTGCCAAAAGTTGCAAACTGGATACTGGCGGAACCCTGACCCAGTACCTCGAAGAACTGGAACTGGCTGGCTTTATTGAACGCTATGTTCCCGTGGGCCGACCCCTGCATTCCAAGATCCTGCGATACCGCATGAGCGATCCCTACCTGCTGTTCTATTTCCGGTTTATTCAGCCCGCTCTCAAACAAATTCAGACCGGCAAAGAGCAACCCACAACCCGCTACCTTCCCGACAAAAAACTCAACCCATGGCGTGGTCTTGCCTTTGAGCGACTCTGTTTGGCCCATGCCGACCTCATTGCCGCTAAACTCGGATTCTCCGCCGTCAGTTACGAATATGGCTCCTGGTTTCGCCGTACCGACAAGGACCCCGGAGCCCAGATCGATCTCCTCTTCACCAGGGCTGACAACGTCGTCAACCTTTGCGAAATCAAATACCGTTCCGCCAAATCCGGAAAAAGCCTCATTCAGGAAGTACAGTCCAAAATCGACCAATACCCCGCCAGCCCCCAAGCCTCCGTCGAACCCATTCTCATCACTGCATCCGAGGTCACAGACTCCCTCCGCAACGAAGGCTTCTTCACCCACATCCTCACTTTGGAGGACTTGTTTACTGGTGCAAAGACGTAGAGCCACAAAGTAGCAGAGGCGTCTCGCCTCTGAA
>CAYSOI010000813.1:0-1829 GCA_964432425.1 uncultured Opitutales bacterium
TCCACCTTTGGGTCTCCAGAGAAAGCAATTTCACCGGATGCGTCGACCTTTCGGGCTGTCAGTTTACCCTCCTTGAGTTTCCGGTCAAAATCCCCATCTCGCCGGGTGTAGATTTTACCGTTCTCGTCAAAGTAGTGCTGTTCCCGGTACCGCCCCCAATCATCAAACATCTCAAAGGGTTCACCCAGTGGATTCATCTTACGGTGACACTTCCAGCACCGTTCATTCCGCAGTGGCTCCATTCGTTCTCTCAGGGTCATGTGAGGATCCGTTGGTACAGCGGCGTCGACATCCGGCGGCACATCCCCAAGTACGCCAGCCAGCAAACGCTCGAAGACCCAGATGCCGCGATGGATTGGGTCGTTGTCTTCATTCAGTGAATAGGCAGCCAACCATGCAGGATGGGTCAACAGGCCAGCACGCTGCTCCTTGGGCATTGCAAAAGGTTGCTCAAGTGGCCAGGCCCACTTTTGTTCGGCGACACGGTTGTTGCTGGGAAGGTTGTAGGGCTCGATATAGATAAGGTCACCGATGCCCCGAGATTTCCGGGTAAAGGGATACCCCGGATGCCGATACATCCCTTTGTCCTTTGCCGACTGGTAAATTGAGACCACTTTCTCCGCTTCTTTCCGAGCTGATTCCAAGGCACGTTCGGCCTTCTCAGGCATGTCTTTAAAATTGAAATCCCTGGCAATTTGCTTCCGACGCTTCTCGACTTGGGCCTCCACAAAACCCGGATCCATGACCTCCGCAATCCGGGCTTCATAGTGTTCTTTCGCATATTCATTGTCCCCCGGATGGGCGACGAAGTACTCGTTCGTAGTCAGTAGCTCGGCAATGACATCTTTGTCCTTCTTCAGGATGTGCTCGATCAGCATACGTGCATCGTGAATCAACATTCCCGTATTCCATTGGGGGATCTTCTCCTTGCGGCGTCGGTCATTGTCCTTGAAAACCGTCCCGGCACGATGAAAGCCGAAGAACTCGTCAAAAAACCGCATAATCCGCGGCAGGTCCTTTCGATCCCAATGGCCAGTCAAAAGCTGCTCATCCAAGAGTTGCTGAACAAGGTGTGCCACATCCGCTTTGGTCTTCAGCTTTCCCTTGTGCAATGCGTCCCGGATAAAGCGATTATGTTCCGGCACGTGGTTGGTCAGGGCAAAGGCGAGTGCATGGGCCAACTCCTCCGGTGCCAAATGCCGGCGGCCATGTTTGTCCACTTCACCCAAGCCGAATTCCATTCTGTAGATCGACTCCGGACTCAGGAACATCGCCTTGATGGTTATTTTGAGCCCGTCGAGAGTACCGCCGATTCGGATGTTCTTTTGAAGGAAGGCCAGATACTTCTCCTGTTCGGCCTTGGAAGGATTTCGGCCAATCACCCTTCCAAACTCTCGAATGATCACGTTTCGAAGGGTCTCGTCAGTCGGTGCTGGCTTGTCCGTTGCAAAATCCTTGAACTCCCCGCGTCGTTCCCGGTCTGCGAGGAAGGCATCGGCCGCGATCGTCATCATTTGCACAGTGCTCTGATCGGCCACCGACATCGCTGCATAATCCCGGATCCCGCGTTCAGAGGTCACATAAGTGTAGGGGCTTTTCGCCCTTCCAAAGCCCCGTTGGGCAAAGATCTCCGGGCTCATCCGCCAGAGCCTTGACGGGGAAAACGGTGGTGTGTCGATCTCGCCGGAAAACAGCTTCTCGTGGTCAACCCAGTTTCCGTATTCAGGGGCGAGGAGTTTCTTCCGGTAGGCCTCTGCCTTGCCACTTTCCTCCAACCGCAGATTGATCCACTCCACGACCTTGGCGGTTTCGAGTTTATCCGGCCGGTT
>CAYSOI010000814.1:0-1825 GCA_964432425.1 uncultured Opitutales bacterium
AGTTGTTCGCTTGGTGGTGCAGTCTTACGATTGCAAAACCGCATACCAGTTGGACCAGCTCATCACTCAGGAAGGGGAGCAATTTGTAAATCGGGTGTCGGAGGAGTTGGCCAATGAACAAATTGATTTTGTACGGCAGGAAGTCCAACGTGCGGAAGATCATCTTCGTGAAATACGCCAGGAGCTTGCCCTCTTCCAAAACAAACACGCCATTCTAGACCCGGAGCGGGAATCGGAAATTGCGATTTCCCTGGTCGCCTCCCTTCAAAGCCAACTGGTAGAAGCGAAGGCAGAACGTATTCGGCTTTTGAGTTCATTGGCAGAAGGTGCTCCGGAAATCATCGAGAAGAATCAGTTGGTCGAAGCATTGGAACAGCAAATTGTAGAAGAAAAATCCAAGTTAACCGGTTCCAAAGGTGATACACTGAATGTTCTTCTGCGGCAATTCAGTGAACTCAAACTCAACTCTGAATTTGCCCTGGAAGCTTACAAAGCGGCTTTTGTCTCTCTTGAAACCGCACGTCTGGAAGCTTCCCGTAAATTGAAGCACTTTGTGACCCTTTCCTCGACTGGACTTCCAGAAGTACCGACTCATCCGCGAATGCTCTATTCCCTGTTGAGTTCCTTGCTGATCATTCTTCTGGTTTTCGGGGTATTTAATCTGATCCGAGCAACCATTCTGGACCACAAACTTTAATGTTCATGAGAGCCAAGGCATTGGGGCTCCCTCTGCGAGTTTTGAGCAGATTTTGGCTCTGGATTATCCACCGGGGGAACGTCCCTAGGATTTATTGGCACTTGGATGCACCTCTGGGGAGTGCAATATCGAAAGTGAAGAATCCAGTGCGTATGGCTGGCTGGATTTACAACGAGAAAGGGCAGCCTCCCCACAAGGTCTTCGTGAAAGTGGGGGACCGTACCATTCCCCTCCCGGCCAGATTACCACGACAGGATGTACTCGATAAGAATGAGGAAGTTCCGGAGTTGGATGTTAGGACAGGGTTTGAGGGCAGCTTTCGACTTGGAAAAGGGATCAAGCTCCTTCAGTTATTTGCAGAGTGGGAGGATGGGGCACAGTGTCTACTTTGCCGGCGTTTGTTTTGGACGACATCCCGACTCTCGAAATCCCTCAAACGGGTAAATCGCAAACGGCATAAGCGTAGAAATCAGGTACTTCTTTCCCAATATCGCAAGCAATGCGCAGAGCATTCCGGGAAGGGAGGGGAGAAGGCTCAGGTCGATGTGATCATTCCTGTTTACAAAGGACTTGAGGAAACCCGCAAGTGTCTGGACAGTATTTATCAATCCATCCCGGAAAACCAGACGCAGTTTGACATTATTGTCATTAACGATGCGTCTCCAGAAAAGGATCTTGTCCGTTATCTGGAAAAGGAAGCTGACCAGGGAAAGATCATCCTCTTTCACAACAAGGGAAACCAAGGTTTCGTGGCGACAGTAAATCGAGGACTATGCTTCCATCCGCAACGCCATGTCATCCTCTTGAACAACGATACGGAAGTCTTTCATGACTGGGCGGATCGATTACTGCAACCTCTACTCAGCCAATCTAAAATCGCAACGGTGACTCCCTTTTCCAACAATGCCACAATCTGTAGTTACCCGACCATTGCAGAGGACAACTCCATTCCTTTCAACACGACACCAGCCGCCTTGGACCAACTTTGCCGAGAACTTAATTCCGGGGTAACCCATGAGATCCCGACTGGTGTGGGATTCTGCATGGCGATGAACCGCAAATGTCTCCATGACATCGGGTATTTTGACGAAGAGCTTTTTGGAAAAGGCTACGGAGAGGAAAATGACT
>CAYSOI010000815.1:0-1824 GCA_964432425.1 uncultured Opitutales bacterium
TGACCGAGTGCTCGATTTCTCCGCCATTGATCAGGATTACTCGTTCCAACTCATCCAAGGCTCGTTGACATGGAATCAAGCCCTCAATGCCGCCGAACAAATGGAAGGCCACCTGGCCACATTTTCCTCTGAAGATGAATGGAATCAAATGGTTCAGGATATAGGGCTGGCTCCCTTGCTCGGCTTGAATCTCTGGCTTGGTGCATCGGATGCACAAACAGAGGGAAACTGGACATGGGTAGATGGTTCAGAAATGACATTCACGAAATGGGCCTATCCTAAATTCGCCCCTTCCCTGGATGAATTCCCCCCTCATAACCTGGATGGAAGAGAGCATTACCTCTCAATTCTGGGAGAAACCTACAATCGACTTGAATGGGATGACCTGCCTCAAGACTCACCCTTGGACGGGTACATTGTGGAATACCCGAAAACCTACTCCTTCGTGGCAGGGAAAGGGGATACAGACAATGAACATTTTCAAATTGTCGGAAATCAGCTGCAAATGGTGACCCCGGCAGACTATGAAAGCAAATTACTTTACTACATAAGAGTCCAAGTGACTGACCCAGGAGGCTTATCCTTCGAACAATCATTCCGCCTCACAGTTACCGATGCTCCAGATGCACCAACAGGCATCGTGCTCAATAACTCCACCCTCCCGGAAAACCAGCCCAAAGGCTACCTGATTGGAACATTATCCACGATTGATGCGGATGCATCAGAGGCATTCTTCTATTCACTCACCTCTCCAGAAGATCAGGACAACGCCTACTTCTATGTCGCGAAAGGGAACTTGTACCCACTTCAACCTTTTGACTTTGAAAGCCGTTCAGAATACACGGTTCGAGTAAAGGTCACAGATAAAAACCAACTGACCTATACTCAGGACCTCCCCATCACTGTAACCAATGCCAATGATGGGCCAACCTCCTTGATTGCGGAGAATCCTTACGTCGAAGAAAATCAGCCCAGAGGCACTGCCATCACCAACCTCACCGCTCAAGACCCAGACCCCGATGAACGACACCTCTTTAGCGTAGTCGGAGGTAAAGACCAAAATCGTGTTTATGCAAAACGGGACATTCTGTATGCGAACGAAAGTTTTGATTTTGAATCTCAGACCTCTCTGGATCTGCTGATCCAAGTCACCGACATAGGGAAAGCCACGGCAATCTTTCCGCTTGAAATCAGCATCATTGATGCCAACGACCCTCCCACTGACATCGCATTGGATGGCTCCCTGGTAAATGAAAACCAACCTTCAGGAACACCCATCGGCAACTTTTCCTCCGTAGATCAGGACTTTGGAGCCACGGCTTCTTTTCAACTCGTAGCGGGCATTGGTGATACAGACAATGCACTGTTTCAAATTGATCAAAACCAACTCCAAACCAATGGACCGCTCAATTTTGAGCAGAAAGCGACCTACTCCATCCGTGTACAGGCCACAGATTCAGGACAGGCCACCGTTGAAAAAGCCTTTACCATTCAAGCCCTTGATCAGCCCGACCAACCTGTAGGGATCACCATTTCAGCCAACCAAATACCAGAAAATAACAAGATCGGACATGAAGTAGGCACATTGGAAACGATTGATGAGGACAACCCCGAAAAATTCCTGTTTACCCTTCCCCAACAACAGCAAAGCGATAACCACTTATTTGCGATCAACAGAGGCAGGGTCTATGCTCAGGAGACCTTTGATTTTGAAACCCGTACAGAATATACCATCCATGTGCAGGTCACCGACAAAGACTCACTAGCCTATTATCAAGACCTCCTCTTAACCATCACCAATACAAATGACACCCCCTCGGCTCT
>CAYSOI010000816.1:0-1822 GCA_964432425.1 uncultured Opitutales bacterium
AACGCTTCGCCGTCTGGCTCTGGCTTCCATTCTTTGGTGGGCGGCACCTCCAGTGTTGGATCCTGTCGAAGGTCGTTATCGTAAACATGAATCTCGGGACATCGTGGCCGTGCATGAAGCGCTGAAGAAACTTCATCCGGTTCTCGCCAATGATAAAGCATTGGTCGAGGTGTTGCTCAACGGAGTCGAAGTTCTTGGTCATTCAGAATGGTTACCAAATTGGAAGACTCAATTCCCGACTTTAGATTCAAAGCTCCAAATCGCCTATCTCAAGGCATTGGGCAAAACTTCACACCCTAGTCTGGGCTCCATTGTTCAGGTTGCCTTGAAGTCGAAAGACAAGAAGGTCGCGGCAACCGCCAGAGGTCTGGCCAGCAAGGTCAAGATTTCAATTCTGGATGACTTGCTTTCCATTATCAAGGACGAGAAAGCTTCAGGGCGAGGCAAAGCGGTGGAGCAACTTGCCGCATTGGATACTCCAGAGGCCCTGATGGAATTCAGGAGACTTGTCGCTGATTACCACAAAACAAAAGTCGCTAAGGACATACGTTTGGAAATCTGGAAAGCCGCCAAAAGCAAAGGTATCGAACTTCTGGCAACAGATGATCGCCTGACCTACGGAGGCAATCCCCAACGCGGCAAAGAACTGCTTCAACAATACCAATGCATTCAATGCCACCAGGTTGGAAACAGGAAACCCGCCGCCAATGCCCCCACGGCGACCATTGGGCCGGACCTCAGCAAGATCGGTTCACAACGGGATCGCCAACACCTTGTCACTTCCCTACTAAATCCATCCGCCAACATCACTGAAGGCTTCGGAACCGCCACCCTCCAACTCAAATCCGGCCAAAAACTCACCGCCGTCCTCACCAAACAAACCCCCAGGACCTGGCACCTCCAACTCCCCGACGGCACGACCCGAAAACTCTCCACCCAGGACATCGCTTCCCATTCCATGGTTTCTGTCATGCCAAATTACTCCAAAGTCATTCCCCCGGAAGGCCTCCGAGACATCATTGCCTATTTGGTACGCTTGCAGTAATCGAGGTTGAAACAGCCTGTTCGTGCTTGCATATTGATATATATCTGATGCAGGTGTAGGTTGCGCAGATCCCTTTGACCTCTTCATGAAAACAATAACTGCATTCTGCCTACTATTTGCCTGTTTCCTAACCCCACTCCTTTCAGTGGTAATCCGGACAAACAATGACTTAGTCATCACAGGTGAAGGTCTAGGAGGAACGCTAAAAGGTACGGTGGAAGTGATCACTGAACCAAGCCCTACCTTTGACGACCAAACCGGAAAACCCAATCAAGACCGTTTTGGCAATGTTCTGTATGACAATTGGGATGTACGGATGACAATTCAGGATGAAAAAGCGCTGGAATTCCCAGGAGAAGATACGATCTGGCTTCATGCAAAGTTACCGCATACTTCAAATGTTCAATTCGCTGGGTGGGAAGGGATTGATGACAAACTAACCAATCCAGTACAAATCACTCTATCCAAGGTAGATTCTGTAACTGCAGTTTTTGAATCTAAACCAGAAACCTATACCCACCTACTATCCTCAACTCCATCTTCAGTCTGGATAGAATCAAGCAATAAACTGGGCGTAGTAGAACTCATCACAGAACCAGCAGTTGTAGAAGACAAGGAGACAGGGAAACCCCTTAAAGATGATCAAGGTTTCCCTGTACTCGGCTGGGACACATTGATGAGCATTCAATCCCGTAAAAGAATTGATTTACCCAATGAACAAACCATTTGGCTTCATGCAGCACCTAAAGAGGATAACCAATTTACCGGTTGGGAAGG
>CAYSOI010000817.1:0-1818 GCA_964432425.1 uncultured Opitutales bacterium
TGTCGCCACATCTGTATTAAACGCCACATCAGCAGCCAGGGAATAGCCATTGATCGTCACATTATATCCATCTCCATCACCACCTCCGGTTAAGGTAACCGTGTCCACTTGAGCAACCGGATCTACCCCACTTTGGAAAACCTTGGTTTGTGGATTGGAACTATTGTTCAGTCGAGAGGTCGAAGATAACACCGCAAACTCATCAAAGGAACGCCCGACTCCATTGAAGTGAGACAAGACCTGGTAACTCTCACGAGTGCCATTTGCACGCACTCCGGTAACGACATCACCTGCCCGAAATTCAGCAAGAGCATCATATTCATACGAACTGGCGACTCCATTTAAAGTGGCCAACAGGGGAGCTTCAGCGGTCCCTGTGACAATGGTTTCCACAGATAGGCCGGCTCCTGCTAAGGAAGTAAGGATAACAGAGGCCCCATCAGCTGTTGCTTTAACTAATGAATTTAAAGTCGCATCATTTCGTATGGCTGAAACCAGATTCAATGCAGTTCGGTTTAGGTCGGTATTGAATGCCACAGGACCTGAGGCGATTGAATTCCCATTAATACTGACTTGATAAGTATCACCAGCCTCGCCTGCATTCAGAGAAACAATAGATTCCGTTGACGCCAAATCCAACCCACTGTAGCTCCCAAATACAGACTCTGAAAGGGTGTACCTTTCCGTGCCGGTAATCACCAAACGACCATCTGCATCTTCTGAGGCAAAAACCGATTGGATTCCTGCCGATTCCAGAGCATTATTGATACCCTGGACTGCTGCGGCAAGGTCACTGCCATTGACACTTCCCGGAACAACCCCATCGGCGATCGTCACCCTGGCAGTTAAACCATGCGTTGGTGTACTGATGGTCAGTGTGGAATAATCAGTACCATTCGTGCCTGTATAGGTTGTGGAAGAAATTGCTTTCTGGTTTAACTTTTTTCCAGACAAACGATCAAAAAACCCATTTCGGTCCAAACTGACTGAACCAGTTTCTCCATCTTCAGTTGTTTTGGTTTCTATTGAATTCGAAGCACCAACCCGCTGGTCCTGGCCAAATAATTGTATATCATTAAACTTTTCGGATCTAAGGGCTTTCAAGTGGGCTCCCAATTCCATGAACTCCACATTATAACTGGCAATGTCACTAGAATTCTTTGTTGGGTCCAACGACATCGTCTTGAGTTCCGACATTCGATCCAGGACCTGAGAAGCTTTCGCCAATACTCCGTCCTGAACCTGCAAGTAAGACAGAGAATTCTGAACATTTTGTTGTGTACGAAAGCTCCTACCAAGTTTGGCTGTTAAATTTGCAGAAACTGCGATTCCTCCCACATCATCGGATGAGGCTACAATTTTGCTGCCACTGGACAATCGATTCAGACTTTGCTGCAAGACTGCTTGATTGTGATGAAGGTTATGGGAGACTACGTTGGCAAACGCATTGGTATTGATTGCTAAAGTCATGGTTTAGAGTCCTTATCGATGAGGTTCTCTTCAAACTGTCTCAACAGCGGGAAAATCGGAAAAAAGGGGGAAGCAGATAACTGTTTGCATCCGGTTGCCGTTGCTTCGAAACAAAGTCCAAAGCAACGGCACCGGGGCAAACCGTGCCTGGTCGAGAGAGACGGGACAAGCAGTCCGAAGTCTCTCGGAGGACGACAATCCATAACAGGTTTGTACATACAGCTCGACCAGGCTTAAGGGTTCATGGTTAAGAGTTCAGTTCGACCTTGCCTTACTGAAGAAGGGACAGAGCGACACTCTGTGCGGAGTTCGCTTGCGCCAACATGGCCGCAGCGGATTGCACCAGAA
>CAYSOI010000818.1:0-1816 GCA_964432425.1 uncultured Opitutales bacterium
CCCTCCTCTCAAAAGTATTTCTGACACTGTTGCTGTGCTCCAGCAGCTTCGTGGCTGTTTACTCGAAGCCCACTGACCAACCTAATCTCATCGTCTTTTTTGCAGATGATCTGGGGTATGCAGAACTTGGTTGTCAGGGGAATACGGACATTCCTACGCCACATATTGATTCGATTGCAGCCAATGGGGTCAGGTTTACTTCCGGGTATGTTGCTGGGCCCAATTGTAGTCCTTCCAGGGCTGGGCTTCTTACGGGGCGAACTCCGACTAGGTTTGGATATGAATTCAATCCGATTGGAGCTCTCAATGAGGAACCTGGATTTGGTTTGCCTGCCTCAGAAATCACCATTGCCGAAGCTCTTCACGATGGTGGTTATACGACAGGTTTGATCGGGAAGTGGCACCAGGGTGGCACGGCAAAGTACCACCCATTTCGTCATGGATTTGATGAGTTCTTTGGGTTCACCCATGAGGGGCATTACTTTGTGCCGCCTCCCTACAAAGGTGTGACTACCATGCTGCGTCGTAAGACTCTTCCTGGAGGAGGAAAAGGTGTTTGGACTGGCAAGAAAGGACTGATCTACCACACAAATATGGGTTACGATGAGCCAGATTATGATGCCAACAACCCAATTGTCCGAGGAGGTCAACCTGTTGAGGAAAAGGAATACCTTACCGATGCTCTGACTCGGGAAGCTGTTGATTTTATCGACCGCCATGATGACAAACCCTTCTTTCTGTACCTTGCTTACAATGCGGTTCACAGCCCATTGCAGGGGGCAGATGCCTACATGGAAAAGTTCTCCCACATTGAGGACATGCAGCGACGAATCTTTGCTGCGATGTTAGCCAACATGGATGACAGTGTGGGTACGGTGATGAAGCAACTTCGGAAATCTGGACTCGAAGAAAATACTCTCGTGATTTTCCTCAGCGACAATGGTGGTCCAACCAAAGAGTTAACGTCCTCCAACTTGCCTTTAAGAGGGTCCAAAGGACAGATGTACGAGGGAGCCATTCGGGTGCCCTTTGTACTGCAGTGGAAGGGCAAGGTGCCCGCTGGTCAGGTGTACGAAAAACCTGTTTCTTCTTTTGATATCTTTGGGACAATCGCAGCCAATGCTGCTGCCGTGACTGCTCCCAAACAGGTGGAAGGCGTTGATTTGATGCCCTATCTTACCGGAGAAAAGAAAGATGCTCCTCATGAAACCCTCTTTTGGCGTCAAGGTGGCAAGACTGCCCTCCGTCATGGCGATTGGAAACTCGTTCGAATGGGCAGGAAGTTTCATAAGGGAAAAGCCAATTGGGAGCTTTATGACCTTTCGAAAGATCTTTCAGAGGAGAACAATCTGGCAGCCCAAAAACCTGAGCAGTTGTCGAAGCTTGTGTCGATTTGGGAAAAGATGAATGGGGAGATGAGTGAACCATTGTTTTGACTCAATGCTGAATGGGCCGAGAGCTGATTGATCATGAAAGAAACCCTGAAAATAGGCACGGTAGGTGAAGAGAGCTTCGTTGTTGAGGAAGCACATCTGACCAACTTCTCTCAGCCCGGAATGCCTGAGGTTTTGAGTACGCCACATTTGATATGGTTTCTGGAGCATGCCGCCCGGAATGCATTGTTACCTATTCTTGGGCCTGGTGAAAGCTGTGTCGGAACTGCCGTGAATGTACAGCATTTAGCCGCAACTCCGCCAGGTGCAAAAGTGAGTTGTCGAGCTAGAGTTTACTCAGTCGATGGAAAACAGTTTTCCTTCCATTTGGAAGCGTTTGATGAACATGAATTGATCGCCAAGGGAACGCACAAACGTCGAGT
>CAYSOI010000819.1:0-1810 GCA_964432425.1 uncultured Opitutales bacterium
CAGTTTACGATTGCTCAGAAACAACTGACGGTGAGGGAGGCATTGAGCTACGCTTTGCGGTTGAATGTGAAGAAGGCTTCGGTGCGAAAGGAACGACTGGAGTGGATACTCAAAACGATTGGGTTGCATGAGCACCAGGGGAAGAGGGTCGGGAGCCTGAGTGGGGGTCAGTTGCGTCGCCTTGGGCTCGGTTTGGAGCTGACCAATGATCCGGATTGCCTGGTCTGTGATGAGGTTACTTCTGGATTGGACCCGACTTCTGAGGACCACATCCTGCAGTTGCTTCGCAATCTGGTGGAAAAGGAGGAAAAGACCTTTCTTTGCATCATTCACAATTTGGCCAAGCTGGATCAGTTTGATTCGATTACGGTGGTGCATCACGGGCATGTTTTGTTCCAGGGACCTTTGCCGGAACTGTTGGAGTACTTCGGGATTGAAGATGCTCTACAGCTCTATGAAGTGCTGCATTCTCACCCCTTGGATTATTGGATCGAGGATCTTCACGAGTCAGAAACGGACCCAGGGGACGTCATCTCCCATGAACAGTTTGTCAGTCATCACCATAAGGGAGCGGCGACCAATCCTGGGCTGTTATCCCAGCTTCTGACTTTGTTTTGGCGAAGGGTGCATCTCTTCTTTCGAGATCGTGGGCAGATCCTTCTGACTCTTGCCATCACGTTCGGTTTTCCGTGTCTGGTGGTGATCTTTGCATTGGATGGTTTACCCCAATTGAAAGGGATGGCCATCGACCCGATTGGTGGTTTTGTGGAGACGTTTCAGGACAAAATTCGCTACAAACTGGAGGCGGCCCGAACGGGGTCTCTGGTGACTTCGCTGATCATGTTCCAGGTCATTTTGCTGACGCTGATGGGCAGCAACACGGGAGCTCGGGAGATTGCTTCGGAGCGTGATCTATACGAGAAGGAGCGGCTCAATGGTCTTCGGCCGACGGCCTATGCGGCCAGCAAGATCCTGTTCACCAGCCTGATCGCCATCTTACAAGGGCTTTGGATGATGGGGTTTGTCAAACACATCTGCGGATTTCCTGGTGGGGGACTGGAGCAAGGGATTGCCTTGGCCATGACTTGCCTGGCCATGACCATTGTTTGCTTGGGCATTTCCTCCATGGTGAGTTCTTCGGAAAAGGCCTCGCTGCTGAGCGTGTATCTGGTCGGATTTCAATTGCCTTTGTCGGGGGTGGTTCTGGCCTTACCAGATTACTTGGTCTGGGTGACTCGACCGTTCATCAGTGCGTATTGGGGCTGGGCTGGCTATTTGCAGTCGATGAAGCAAACACGGTTTTGGGATGCATTCCGGGAAATGAATGAAAGCTATGTTGCCACGCCGCAGGAATCTATCATTCTACTTGGCATACATGTTGCCATCGGTGCGTTTTTGGTCTTTGTCGGATGCAGTCGGCGAGGCTGGCGTTGAATCAAGTTATGTTCTCTATTCGTTATCAGATCCTTCTATTGTCTCTCTGTTCTCTTTTCACCTCTTGTGGAAAAGACAAAAATTCTGGAGAGAGCCCGTTTTCCAATAACAAAACCGAGCCCTTCCCGGTATCCGCTTACCAGCAAAATCCAGGGAGCCTGCAGGGAAATCGTTACCAAATGAAAGCCACGATTGACCGGCAATTGAAATGGCGGCCCGGAGTGGGCAAGCTTCTCATTGTACAGGTTTCCTCGGCCGATGGATTGGCGAAGAAAGTACCGGTGTTTTTTCCAGAAGAGCTGTCCGCCACCGTGTTGCCGGGGCAAAAGTTGCTGCTTTCCGTGCAAGTTGCCGAAAAAAGCCTCATCACTGTCGA
>CAYSOI010000820.1:0-1809 GCA_964432425.1 uncultured Opitutales bacterium
TTTGCCCAAGGGCACGCCAATTCGATCAATGGTTTTTAAATGAAGCCGTAAAAAGACAGGATGCCATTGCCGTGGCCAATCGACTGCAAGCCTGTATTAAAGCTGGCTTCCCCCCTGCCCTAATGACTGTTCATTACGAGGGTTACTTACGCTGGCTCCTTTCCCAAGTCGACGGGTATATTGACCGCGGGCGGCAGATACCGATAACGGACGAACTGGTCGACGCTTACAAAAAGTTGTCCCGCACGCTGAATTTTTCCAAGGAAATGGCACTGCGACTGGACTGGGCAATTTCCGTCCGCTCCTACAACTTAGCCAAGTCCGATGATAAAGATGTCGAACCTCCTCTGAATGAGGCAAAGAAATTATTGGATGCCTACCCACGCCTTGCCTCTTGGGTACAGGCTGGTTGGGCAGGTGGAGGGCACGGCAGGTATTACCGCAAAGACCCGAGCAAATACTGGCCTCACCAGTTGGAGGCAAAAATGGATTTAATTATTCAGGCCGCAACCAGGCTCAATCCGGAACAAAGGACATCTCTCCTCAACACCTGGAAAAACGATCACGATGCCAACCGAGATGTGAAGCCTTTGCAAACGAAGGCGGTCAGAAACTATCTGGCAGCCAACCCAGGTCTCGTAAAAGGCAGAAACACCCTCCTAATTTTGGAAAAGCCATGGAATCAATACACTCCTGAGGAAGCCTCTAAACTGGCACCCAAAATTACCTTAAACCGTCATCCAGAAGCCGCTTATATCCGGGCGATTGCAGCCGGAGGCAAAGAGAAAAATCTAGAAAGGATGATTGACGCTCTCGTGGGTCCGGAAGCATGGAGGTTAGGTAGTGCGGAATTGGACAGCCGTTTCGCAGATCAGTTATGGCACTACGCAGGTCGTCCGGGCGGTTCACAGAAACGGGATCTTGAGATTAAGCGTTCCAAGCAAATCTCGGAACAAATTCGTAAGCTTGATGTCAAAAAAGAAAGCCCTCGTGAACAAAGGCTTAAAGCATTGAATAAGCTCTGGTCCGACTATCGTTCTGCTCAACCGAAAATCCCAGGCGTTTACAACCGCTTGACCCGAATTCTTCAATTCACCCCGGAAGCCATTCCCGGTTTGCTCGCCGACCCAAACCCGGAATCACAAATACTTGCCAAAAATGCCATCGCATCCGGGATACTGGGAAGCGAGCCCGTGTGGAAGGAATTGGAATCCGCCAACCGGGTCGATGTAAACACTTACGCTCCCGGCATCCTCTACCTTGCCAACCGGCACCGGGGTCTGGAGGACATGAAAAAACGTTATCCGCTAAAAGCCCGAGCCCACCCCTTGGAACCCGCTTTATTGAAAGCTATTTCAGAAGATTTGAAACAGAACAAAGTGGAAGCCTGGAAGGTCATGGCCTGGATCAACATGCAGTACCCGGAGGATAATGGAAAGCAGGTCGAGCTGATGAAAGCCCTATTCACTTCCCCACTTTGGAAAGACATGCCTTTCGAAGTGCAGTATGCAGCCCGGAAATGGTTCAAGAAGGCTGCAATGACTGAGGCGGAGCAAGCTCAACTGGACTTGGCCGACCCAAAACTGGTCTTCCGGGACTTTGCCACACTCTCCAATAAATCGGACATCAAGGCCACAGTCAAAGCCTTGGAATCTGCCATCCAAGGCATCCGCAATGCCCCATCAAAGATTGAAGTGAACGGATTGGACCAACTCGCCACCGTTTCCCACAAGGTCTTCGTCGATCCCAAGGTCATGGAGTTGATACTGAAAATCATCGACTACAGGCCTGGCCCCGGCACAAGTGGAG
>CAYSOI010000821.1:0-1802 GCA_964432425.1 uncultured Opitutales bacterium
GCATCGCCGCATCCAGCATGTGGAGTATTGGAGTAACGGAGTGATGGGATATGTTCTGTCCTACGACGACCTAGTGTGCTGTAAGGTAAATTCCTCTTGTTATCAAAGGGCTGGAATGATGGTTTTACGACAATTCGTACCATTGTAGGACGGTCCTTCAGGCCGTCCAATTTTTATAGTCAACTTATCATACTGGACACTAGTAATCCATCACTCCAACAGATAGAATCCTTAATTGATACGACAGCATATGATGATTACGGCTCTAAGCATCGCCCCAAGCCCATCGGGCTTTTGCATACTAGCCCAGGGCACCACCCTGGGATACCAAGTTAATCAACAATTTGCAGGCTGAAAGTCTGCTGCATACAAGCTCTTCGCCATCCTCCCCTTTTCTCCTTTTCCAATCTTCCCATTTTCAAAATGAACACTTCCCCACTTCTCCACCGTACCCGTCGCCAGTTCTTTCAGGATTGTGGAATCGGCCTCGGCAAAGTCGCCCTCGCTTCCCTCCTGGCCAAGGAAGCCCTCGGAGCTACCAACAAGCCCGACTTCCTGCGTTTCCCCGTCAAAGCCAAACGGGTCATCTTCCTCTTCCAGGCCGGGGCTCCCAGCCAACTCGAACTCTTCGACAACAAGCCCAAGCTCAAGGAACTCGAAGGCAAACCCATTCCACCCTCCGTCATCAAAGGTCAACGTTACGCCTTCATCCAACCCGATGCCGCCGTTCTCGGTCCAAGGTTCCCCTTCGCCAAACACGGACAATCCGGTGCCGAACTCTCCAACCAGTTGCCCCACCTCGCCAAAGTGGTGGATGACATCGCCATCGTCAAATCCGTCCACACCGACCATTTCAACCACGCCCCTGCCCAACTCTTCATGAACACCGGCAACGGCGTTCCTGGCCGTCCCAGCATGGGCTCCTGGCTCAGTTACGGAATCGGTAGCGAAGCCGATGACCTACCCGGCTTTGTGGTGCTCAAGAGCGGAGGCAGCCTCAGTGGAGGTGCCGCCTTATGGAACTCCGGTTTCCTGCCATCCGAACACCAGGGTGTCCCCTTTCGCGAAAGCGGAGACCCCATCCTCCATGTTTCCAATCCCAAGGGCATCGACGAGAAAGCCCAACGCCAGACCCTCGACCTCCTCCAAAAACTCAACAAGGAACGTTCCCAGGTCATGGGCGACCCCGAGATCACTGCACGCATCGAAGCCTACGAAATGGCTTACCGCATGCAATCCCGTGCACCGGAACTGATGGACTTTTCCAAGGAATCCAAAAAGACCCTCGACCTCTACGGAGCCCAACCCGGCAAACCCAGCTTCGCCACCAATGTTCTCCTTGCCCGCCGACTCGCCGAACGAGGTGTTCGCTTCATCCAGGTCTATCATGCCGGCTGGGATGCCCACTCGAATGTCGAAGGCAATGTCAAAAAACAGGCCCAGATCACCGACAAAGCTTGTGCCGGTCTCATCCAGGACCTCAAGGAACGCGGCATGCTCGAAGACACTCTGGTCGTCTGGGGCGGAGAATTTGGACGCACTCCCATGGTCGAAGCCAGTGCCGCTCTCAAACGCAGCAACGGTCGCGACCACCATCCCCAGGCCTTCACCATGTGGATGGCCGGCGGCGGCATCCAACCCGGCATCTCCCTAGGCCAAACCGACGACCTCGGCTTCCACGTCACCGAAGACCCTGTCCACGTTCACGACCTCCAGGCCACTATTCTTCAACTCCTCGGCATTGACCACGAACGCCTCTCCTTCCGCCACCTCGGCCTCGACTTCCGCCTCACCGGAGTCGA
>CAYSOI010000822.1:0-1795 GCA_964432425.1 uncultured Opitutales bacterium
GGCGCAAAGAGCGTGGTGACCTGATTGTGGAGGTAGGTAAAGCAGAAGCACTCCTCCCTTGGCGCGAACAGGCACCAGGAGAGGACTGGGTGCCAGGCGAACGCATTCGTTGCCTTCTGGTAAAATTGGAACAGCAGGGCAGGGGACCGGAACTCATTCTTAGTCGCTCGAGTCTCAATTTCGTCAGGAAACTTTTCGAAATGGAGGTGTCTGAGATATCCGATGGCACCGTTACTTTAGCTGCCATGGCCCGTGAGCCTGGGTACCGAACCAAAGTCTGTGTAAAAAGTGTTGACCCGAAGGTCGACCCGGTGGGGGCTTGCGTTGGTGCACGGGGAGGTCGGGTTAAAAGTATTGTTCGGGAGATGAATGGTGAGAAGGTGGACATCGTACGCTGGTTTGAAGACCCCATCGAGCAGCTCATCGAAGCCTTAAAACCTGCGGTTCCTCAAAATATTACTCTCGATCGTGACAAGCGTCGGATGTACTTCGAAGTTAAGGAAGATGATCTTTCCGTTGCCATTGGTAGAAAGGGAATCAATGCCCGCCTTACCTCAAGGCTGCTTGGCTGGAAACTTGATATCGGCAAGGTCGTTGTGAAAGAAGTCGGCTTTGACGAGCGCAAGGCTAAGGCTGCGGAAGGACTTACTTCTGTGGGGATTAAATTTGAGGTGGCTGATCGCTTGGTTGCATTTGGATTAGTTAGCCCAGAAGCATTTGAGGGAGTCACGGAAGTGGATCTTGTCGGTCTAGGCTTTGATGACGAGACAGCCAAGGATATTCTCAAGAAAGTATCAGCAGACCAAGCTGCGGTGGATGGTTGATTCAATTAACTGTAACCTACCTAGACCAACCAACCATTACCTATGAGTGTTCGAATTCACGCAATAGCCAAAGAGACGGATAAAACAAGTAAAGAGATTATTGATATCCTGGCGGAGCGTGGTTACGAAATAAAAAGTGCCTCTTCCACTATTGATAACATTACCGCACAATCCTTGATCGAAGAGCTGCAGGCCGTAGTCAAAGATTCCACGCATGGAGAAGATCCTGCGACGGATCACTCCGCTGAGGTGCCCGCCAATCCTGCTGCGGAAAAAAAAGTACCCTTTGTTAAATCTATAGAGGACCTTGAGCAAGAAAGAGAGGAAAAGGAAAAAGCTGCCGCGGCTAATGCTGAGCAGGCATCTCTATCCCCAGATTCTCAAAAGGTAGCCGCTGACGATGCCGAAAGCAATGCAGTTACACCCCTTCGTGAAACTGCTGGTGTTGCACCCAGTCTCCCTCCGCTTCCAATGAAGCAGGCTTCCGTCCCAGTTCCCCAATCCACTCCTAAACCTCAGCAACCCACAGTGCCCGCACCGCCTTCCACGGGGGGGCAGGAGGTGGAATCAGGAGGCGTCATTGAAGGCAATCTTATCATCGTAAAGCCTCCCATTGTAGTGAGAGATTTTGCTGGTTTGATCGGTTTGAAACCCTTTCAGTTGATTTCAGAACTAATGGAGATGGGCATCTTCGCCTCGATGAATCAAACAATCGAAGAGGAAGTGGCCCAGAAATTAGCCAAGTCCAAAGGCTTTGAATTGGAAATTCGTCACCGGGGTGAGAAAGCAGAACCACAGGCTCAGAAAAAGAAGGTGGTTATCGATGAGAACGATGCAAAATTCCTCAAGCCCAGGCCCCCGATTGTCTGTATCATGGGACATGTTGACCATGGTAAGACCACGCTTTTAGATACTGTCCGCAAAGCCAATGTGGTTGAGGGAGAAGCAGGAGGAATTACCCAGCATGTGGG
>CAYSOI010000823.1:0-1792 GCA_964432425.1 uncultured Opitutales bacterium
CGTTTTTGCTCTCCACTTTCAGTTCCTGCAGAAACACATTCTGCTCCCACTCCTCATCGGAAATCTTATGAAAGATCGCCTGTGCAATGGCACTGCGGCGTTTGCCTTTCTGGAACAATGCTGCCCGAAGAGTGAGGTCTTCGGAAACTTTCAAAGGTTTGCCGGGTTTGAACTTTTTGGACTTCACCGTGGGCTCTGAACCATCGGTCGTAATATGAATGTCATAGCCCTTGAGGTTGGCCTTGATTTCAACATCCACAGGATCGCGGAAGTTGCGGCGTGGTGACCGGATAACAACGGTTGGCAATGCATCCCCACCTTGTTTCTTAAGCCAATTCTGAGCTGTCGTGGCCAGAGGTTCGTAAGCCGAAGTTGCCAAATCCAGAACCACACCAGGGTCTCCGGCATCTTCTTCGAGCAAAGAGAGCAGGGCCGCCAATTGGACTCCAGGCTTCTTGTCAGCCAGCAGAGATTGCCGATCTTCCTGGCTGGCTATTTTGCGGAGCGTTTGCCACTGGGTGTAGAAGGTCAGCCGATCGTCTTCTTCCGCAATAGCCCCCAACAATGCCTCCGTTGTGGCCCCCGGCAGATTCCGTATAGCTTCCGCTGCTGCCTGACGAACACGGGGCTCTTTGTGAGTCAAGTTGGCTTCGATACTTTTGTGGATCTCACTGGAAGGCAGACCACTTTCGCCAAGAATCCGAAGGGTTTGAATGCGATGATTGAGAGAAGCATGGGAATTGAGATCCGCCCATTCACGGAAAGGTTTGGTCAAGTCGGCCCAAGCATGCATGCGGGAAAGTGCCCAGGAGGCCCAGGTTTCCTGAGCTTTGGTGAATTTTCCGTAGTCCAAGTCTTTGACCAATTCCATACGATGACGAGGACCCCGACGAACGAGTTCATCCTGAGCATCCACTCTCCAAACCGGAAGATGACTGTCGAGATCCGCCACCAGTTGGGCATAAGTCCATTCGGAGTGTGGTTTCTTACGGTGTGGAGCCAACCAGTCCTTGCGTTTGGGAAGGTCGCTCTCTTTGTGAAACAGTCGAAATACCCGGCCATAATTCTTCTTGGCATTTTTGTCAGCTCCGCCGAAAGGGGCATAAATCGAACCGTAATGTGCTCCCCAACCCGCAATGTAGAGAGCCCCATTGGGAGCGACAGCAATGTCCGTCGGACGAAAGAGGGATTTGCCTTTGGTAGGTTTGAATCCGAGGTCGCCAGCCTGGGTTTTGCCAGCATCGGCCAGGGTCTCGAAAGTCCCGGCATTCTTCATATTGGCTCCGTCCCAGGTGTTGGGGAAGTGGTAGATCCGTTTGTTCGTCCAGTCGCCGATGAGGAAAGTGTTCTGGTACTTTTCCGGGAAATGCTTCGCTGTGTAATAGACCACACCAACTCCCGAACCACTGACGGTGGGGAGCAGGTCCACGCTGGGTGCCGTGGGCAAATGATCCTTGGCCAGCCAATCAAAACTCCATGCATGGGACATGCCGTAGTGAGCATCCTGAATCGGCATGAAAATGCGGTCATGTTGCGGCCCTGGGTCGTTGTCTGTACAAAGCCAGTTGAAGCCTGTGTCCATCGCCATGTCCCAGGGATTCCGCATGCCTCGACTGTGGATCTCCAGGTTATACCCACCAGCATCACAGCGAAGAATGCCACCTTCCGCCGAAGGCCAGCCCGCGATGTAGGATTTCTTGTAGGTTTTGGCTGTGAACACCTTGTTGATGGGCTGGTTGTCGGGCTTATTGGATTTGATGTGCATCAAGTCCCGAAATGCCTGCGGTGCATG
>CAYSOI010000824.1:0-1789 GCA_964432425.1 uncultured Opitutales bacterium
CCCATGCTGGGACGTCCTGGATTCTCGGAGCCTGTGCAGACAAAGGTCTTGGCAGGGTCGTGATTGATGGCGTTGGTGTTGAGAGTTTTGACCACACAGAGATCATCCGCGACTTTGGAAAGATGGGGTAGCAATTCACTCATATATAGACCGCTTTTGCCCTGTTGCTTGAACTTGAACATAGAGGGAGCGACCAACTGCTGCTTGCCTCGGGTCATCGCCGTAACCCGTTGTCCCATGGTCACGCTCTTGGGGAGCGGTTTCTTGAACTGCTTTTGCAGATCCGGCTTGTAATCAAAGAGATCAATCTGACTCGGAGCACCCGCCATGAAGAGGAAGATCACATGCTTGGCTTTGGCGGCTGGATTGGTCGCAGCCGATGCATTTTGCGGCAGCAAGGATGCCAATGCAGTGGCTCCGAGACCCGCCCCGGAATTGGTCAGAAATTGTCGACGTGCAAGAAGTTGGATTGGATCGTTCATTGTCGTGTTTTGGTGATATCCAGGTTGTAAAGTGAGTTGATGAGAAGAGTCCATGCGGCGAGCTTGGGAGCCGTTGTGCCGGAAAGGTCGACGCCAACGGTAAGTTCTGTCGCTAACTCGGGAGCAGAGGTATATTCTTTTTCCAAATCGGATACGGCCTCCTTCAACAAGGCAGCTTCTTTTTTATCCGGAAGATGCGAAGTGATCGTTTCGTAAGCAAAGGCGACAGGGTCTTTCGGTTTGGTTTTAAGAATGTCCAACGCCAGGCTCCGGGCAGCCTTCATGTACTCCTGTTCATTCATGAGCAGAAGAGCCTGGAGCGGAGTGTTCGTGCGTTCACGACGAGCGACACAGGACTCACGGGTCGGAGCATTGAGGATGGTCATTTGTGGATGCGGCATGCCTCTTTTCCAAAAGGTGTAGAGGCTGCGGCGATAGATCTTTTCTCCCTGGTCGGCAACATAGCGATTGGGGAATGAACTCGGCAGAACCACGGCTTTCCAGATGCCTTCAGGCTGGGGAGGTTTGACGCTCTTCCCGTAGAGTTCAGGATTGAGCAACCCGCTGGTAGCAAGGATCTGGTCACGGATGATTTCAGAGTCCAATCGATAACGGGAACCTCGTGCCAGAAGGCGGTTTTCCGCATCATTGTGAAACTCTTCCGGCGTAGCGTCGGAGGACTGTCGGTAAGTCTTCGATAAGACGATTTCCTTCACCAATGCCTTCACATCCCAACCCGACTCCCGGAACTTCCAAGCCAGGTACTCCAGCAAATCCGGATGGCTCGGCCATTCACCTTGTGCACCGAGGTCCTCGGAAGTTTTCACAATCCCGACTCCCAAAAGCTGTTGCCAAAAGCGATTGACCGTGACTCTGGCCGTCAACGGATTGTCGTCATCGACAAACCATTTAGCCAGGTCCATGCGGGATGGAGGGTTATTGGCATTCTTCATCGGGGGAAGAAAAGCGGGAGTCGCCCGAGACACCTCATCGCCAGGAGTTTCATAATTTCCACGAATAAAAATGTGGGCAGGACGTACTTCGGAACGCTCCTTCATGATCATGGCGGCAGGAATGCCCATGAGGTAAGTAATTTTGTCCGCTTTGGCCTTTTTCTCCGCAGCTTCATGATCCTTGATCTGCTTCTGCAAAGGCTTCTTGTCTTCAGCCTTTGCCATCATCTTACGGATGGCGGCAATCTTCTGCTTGTGATTGGCAGCATCTTTATCGAATTTTGCCAACTTTGCCTCCTGCTCGGAAGTGGTCAGGTTGATGTAGGGAATTTGGAGTCCACGTTTGAAATCGCC
>CAYSOI010000825.1:0-1784 GCA_964432425.1 uncultured Opitutales bacterium
CCGAGCCCATTCATGTCCCTGCGAATCATAGGGCGGAGTTGCGGTCAGGGAGACCAGAATGATTTGTGGAAAATGGTCGCAAACTTTCTCCAGGGCTCTCCACCATTCCGCTCTCAAATGGTGAGCTTCATCCAGAATCAGAACCTGGATTCGGTGCTTCTCCAAGGTTTGAATGAAGGCATTGAGTTCATCGGCTTTGAGTCCAGTATCTTCTTCCAGCAGTTCACTTTCATCCGCCTCCTCGGCGCTCAACTCTTCCGCAAACTTGGAGTGTAGGGCCTGGTAGGTGATGGAGGTCAAGGTCTTGGGCTCCTTAATCGAGTTGCTGACCCAATCCAGTTGCATCGCATCTTCGATCTCACCGAAGTCTCTCAAACGGTCGATCCATTGGTCACGAATCACACGGGTTGGCGAGAGCACCAGAGTGGGCTTCCCCAACAATCGAAAGACCTCCAGCCCCAGAGTCGTTTTCCCGGCCCCCGGTGCTGCCACTACATGCAGACGCTTGTCCTTCAAGTGCAACTTGATCGCATCCAGAACCCGGCTCTGATACGGCCGCCAGGAGTACTTGAAGTGGAGTGTCTTGAAAGGCATGGGCGATTTTCAGGCGAACTTTTTACCCTTCTCAGAGAATAGTCTTTTCCATTCCGATGCAAACTTCTCTGAATACACTCGTATTGGTTCTGGATTTTTTTGGAGTGGGACGTATTGCATTCCCTTATCGAGCAGCAAGCATTGAAAGCACAGAGTTATGAAGTTGAATTTTCGAAGGCCCAATGGATTTGTGATCTTCTGGTTTCTGACCTTTGTTGTTTTGACGGCAAGTTGTGTGTTGTATTCGGGGCCTTTCAGTAAGGTCTATCGAGCCCATTTCGGAGACTTGTTCGGGATTATGTTTGTGTATTTTGGGTGGCGGTTGGTGATTCCGGCACCATCTCGAAATCTGGCACTTTGCCTATCGGCATGTATGGCGTATGGGGTGGAGGTTTTGCAGTGGTTTGAACCTGAGTTTTCCAACCAGATTGCCCGTTTTCTTCTCGGCTCGGTTTTTGATTGGAAGGATGTGGCTATGTACACGCTTGGATTGGGGGTTGCCTACTGGATGGATACTTCTCAAAAAGGAAGCTGAAATGAGTCTCCCTGAAGTACAAATTTACACCGATGGTGCCGCAGAGCCGAATCCTGGAAAGGGTGGATACGGAGTGGTCCTGCTGTTTGGAAAGCATCGCAAGGAGTTGTCCGAAGGCTTTGAGTTGACGACCAATAATCGTATGGAATTGTTGGCCGTTATCATTGGTTTGGAAGCTTTGAAAAAGCCATGCGAAGTGACTGTGTTCAGTGACTCCCGCTATGTGGTGGATGCGGTGGAGAAGGGTTCTGTCTTTCGCTGGGAGAAAAAGAATTGGATGCGAACCAGGACAGAAAAGGCCAAGAATCCGGATCTCTGGAAACGGTTTTTGACCGTTTATGAAAAGCACACGGTTTCATTGGAATGGGTCCCTGGGCACATGGGAATCATGGAAAATGAAAGGTGTGACCAATTGGCCGTGCAGGCGGCGAAGTCAGAGAAGAAGGTTGTCGATGAGGGGTATGTCAATCCAGAGGCGGTGATGCCCAACCCGCAGTTGGATTTCTTTGGGTAAGTAAATGTAGGCCTTCGGCAGTTGCCGACAAGATAGGACGTATACGACCTATAGCTGGCGTCTGGCTTTAGCTTAAGCCTGCCAAGGTTCCCGTGCTGTCGACAAAGTGATCTTCTTCCAGGCCCATGGCTTGCAGCATGC
>CAYSOI010000826.1:0-1780 GCA_964432425.1 uncultured Opitutales bacterium
CGGCTGGCGAGGATGTCGAGTTCCCGTTTGTGGAAGACAGGAGCATGCGGAAGTTCCAAATTCGCTTGGGTAATACCCACGTAGACCAGCCTTCCCTTGAAGGCACAATAGTTCATCGCATTGGCCATAGAATGATGACTACCGGTTGCATCAATCACCACGTCCGCCCAATTGCCGTCAGTGAGGTTTTCGAGTTCTTTAATTTCGTTTCCGGTACCGGCCAGAATGGTGTGCTCGATCCCCATCTTTTCCTCCACGAAATCGAGGCGGGATTGAACCATGTCCATGACGATGGTTTTGGCTCCGGTGAGTTTGGCAAATTCCACCGCACTCAATCCAATCGGTCCGGCTCCAATGATGAGAACACTTTCCTGTGAAGTCGGATTTCCACGATCCACCGCATGACAACCAATGGCCAAGGTCTCGACCAGAGCACATTGCTCAGCTGACAAGTTGTTGGCGGGGTGCATCTTACGGGCAGGCAGGATGATCCGCTCGGTGAGGCCGCCATCACACATCACACCAAGGGTCTGGTGATGCAAACAGCAGTTAGTGTGTCCACGAACACAGGAATAGCACTTCTGGCAATTGATGTAGGGCTCCACCGAACACCGGTCGCCCACCTTCACATTAGTAACATCCGGCCCGACTTCCAGGATCTCGACGCCGAGCTCATGGCCCGGAATCCGAGGGTAAGAAAAGAAGGGCATTTTGCCAAGGTATCCGCCTAAGTCCGTGCCACATATGCCCACACGATCCACACGTACCAGGACTTCACCTTCGCCAGGTGATTGGGGTTCTTCAATTTCAATCCTTTTCCAGGATTTGGGTTCTGCAAGTTGGAGAGCTTTCATGGTTCAGACAGTGTGGCACATTTTATCGAATCAAAACAATCTTGGAATAGGCAGACTTGACCTTTGCATGCCAATTATTGACTTTTGAGGCAACCCATGCCCCAGGAACCTGAGTACTTTTCGCAACAAGTCACCGACGCCCGACGTTGGTTCCTGGAGTTTCCAAAACCCAAGGAAAAAGGGATTACCATCATCAGCCTTGGCTGCGAACGCTGCTTGCCAGACTATGTCATTGAACGCGAAACCTTTGACAAAGAAGCCCTGGAGTTTGTCGCAGAAGGGGAAGGCACACTTTTCCTCAATGGAGAGAAACATATGCTTCGGCCGGGCTCCGTCTTTTCCTACCGGGAAAATGTCCCCCATCGCATCGAGAACACCAACCCCAAGCCCATGCTGAAATACTTCCTGAATTGCGGAGGTCTGAAGGCTCGGGAACTCATTGAAGCCAGCACGGTGGGCGGCAGCAATATTGTGCAAGTCAGCTCCGTTGTCGAAATAGTAGAACTCTTTGAAATCCTTATGAGCAATGCAACGAGTGACAGCCGGTATAGCCGTGCCATTTGTGCAACCCTGCTGGAAACTCTATTGCTGAAAGTGTCAGAACAAACCATTCAAGGGAGTGTTGCCGACTCCAGAGCCTGGGCTACCTACCAACGCATCCGCCATCATCTGCAAACCCACTACCTTCGCCTCAAAACCATGACCCAGGTCGCCGAAGAAACCGGAGTCGATGCCGCCTACCTTTCCAGAGTCTTTCGCCGCTTTCACCACAGCTCCCCCTACAAATTCCTGACCCGGCTCAAAATGGGCCACGCCGCTTCCCTACTCCTGAGCCCCGACAGCCTCGTCAAAATCGTAGCCGACGAACTCGGCTTCGAAGACCCTTTCCACTTCTCCCGCACCTTCAAATCCGTCTACGGCATCTC
>CAYSOI010000827.1:0-1776 GCA_964432425.1 uncultured Opitutales bacterium
GCGGCCATCTCTTTGTCGGTACGGATGTAGAGGATTCCGTCGAGTAAGGAGGGGGCGGTGAAGGATTGGCCGGTCAGAACTCGGGCTTCCGCAGTGGCCTCAAAAGCATCCGATGAAACCGGGGCAATGTGGACTCGGCCACCCTCGGTGAGGATGAAGAATTTTCCGTCGGCCATGAGCATCTTACCTTTTTGAATATGCCGTGCTTCCCATTGCTCTTCGCCGGTGTCCATCTTGACGCATTTCAAGCGGCCAATCCGATCGTGAAAGCCGTAGAGGTAACCATCATGAAGTATGGCAGTAGCATGGTGGGTCGCCAAAATCTGGTTTTTGTAGACTCTGGAGGCGGACCCATTGGAGATTTTCACAAGTTGGGAACCAAAGCCGTAGGAAGCTGCGGTAAAGACCGTGTTGTCTGGCCCGACCACTGGGGTCGAATTATTGACGCCTCTTTGCTCGGCACGCCAAAACTCCGACCCGTCTGCCGGGTTGAGCCCGACCACATTATGACCGGTCAGCACGACCAAATGGCGTTTGCCTTCAATGGTGGCAAAGACGGGGGTGCTGTGATTGATTTTTTCCTCCGCTCCCTTCCAGACCAATTCGCCGTTGTTTTTGTTTAAAGCAAACACGCCTTGTCCCCCGGTGAGGATCAAGTTCTGGCCATCAATGAGCGGCGAGGGAGAAAGCCCTTCATTGTGCGGCTCCATGGAGAATTTTTCATAAAGATTCATGTCCCAGATGGATTTTCCGGTTGTGGCATTGAGGCAAAGGACGCGTCCGGATGCCCCCACAGTGTAGAGATTTTGCCCATCCAACACGGGAGTGGCCCGAGGTCCAAAACTGCGGCCATGGGCAAAGTCTTCATCGGAATCAAAAGTCCACAATTCCTGTCCGGATTTGGCATCAAAACAGGCTACCAATTCCCGGCCATCTTTTCCATACAGGGTGTACACTTTTCCGTGTCCGATCGTTAGCCCGGAAAATCCGGTTCCCAACTCCGTCTTCCACAACACCTTGGGACCATCCGCCGGGAATTCAGAAATGAGTCCGGTTTCGGATGAGGTATTGGTTCCATTGGGGCCGAGCCAAGTGGTCCAACCTGCTGCTGTCGAAGTTGAGCCTGCGACGGATGGAGTTCCTGAAGGGCTGGGTGCAGAACTTGCGGGCTTCTGGAATTGAGCACGCAAAAATGCCTGATCCGCCACACTGAATTTTTCCATGGGAACGTATGCAATGCTGCCGTCTTGCTTCAACAGTTTCACATTCCCGTCCACGACTCCACCATACGCCGCCACTACCTTGTATTGTCCGGTAGAATCCGTCCACTCCCGCATTTCTTTGGCAGCACCCGTTTGTGCATCGGCACATCCGGTAAATAGCAGGCTCAAAAACCCAGCGATGATGAACAAAGAACTAAGGGATGGGCATCGATTAGAAAAGAGCATGCTAATTTAATGGATTGCTCATGAGTTCATTTCAAGTCCAAGTTTCAAAGTGACAGGAAAAGCACACCGAAAACAACCGGGATTCTCGAATGAACTTGAAGAACTGTGAAATTCAAGTTCTAGCATGAGGGACATTTTATGAGAACACAGGCATTGGCATTTTCAGAATTTGGGCAAACCTCGGAGGTATTGCATTTTCAGGAGTGGGACTTGGTTACCCCGGAGTCTGGAGAGGTTCTGGTCAAGATGTTGGCTGCTCCGATCAATCCGTCTGATTTGGGGACAATTGGTGGATCTTATGGAGTGCTGCCAGAATTGCCTGGAGTAG
>CAYSOI010000828.1:0-1775 GCA_964432425.1 uncultured Opitutales bacterium
TACAGTTGTCCAGCTTTGGACTTAAAGTAACCATTTTTGTAGGAGTAGCCAATTTGCCAGTCCCGCTCTGTGGCATGGCCGGAAGTGACAAACAAATCGGCTTTGTATTCATTGAGAGTATCCACCAGGGACTTGGTTGTATCGGGTGGAGCTTTGCCTGACTCAGGCTTTCCATCACCAGACTTACGGACCATGTGCCCTTGTTTCAGTTCACAGAACCAGACTCCTTCCTGACAAGCATCCAGCTCAATTTCAGTGCCGGAGACGGACTTCTGAACAGTTAACGATTCAGAATGCTGGGCAACCTTCAAAGCTCCAGCCGCATCATAACCGGTCAGAATTCCCCAGAAAGCATCTGCATAGGGATCGTCATCCAGCTTTCGCATCATCTGGTGTACATCCGCCACAAACTTCCGAGTCACTTCCTGATGGGGAGAGACCATGCAAACATACTTCGGAAAGAGTTTACGAAGTGGCTCCAGTGACTCCTCAACATCTTCATCATAGACGATAACATTTGCCTCATACTTCCCTTTCAAGGCCTGAACTACTGGCTTCCAGTCGGCATTTCCATTCGTCTGTTTGGAGACAACTACAGCATAGTTGTCAGAAGTTGGTTTCGCCACAACCAAGGTGTTGGTGGCAACAACAAGGAGAGATGTGACAAGCAGGATGAAGAATTTGAGGCAATTCATAGGATCGATGGTTGCCTGCCACTTCATCTTGCAGTGACGATTAAATCAACAAGCAAAACAGGCTAAACCATCAATTCGGTCAACGCACCCTTTTGAGGAACACCATTCTTTTGGAGATCAAGATCGAAATTGCCGTAGTGCTCCATTGGGTTGCCAAAGGCATTGAGCCAAGTGGTCCACCAATTGCCGATGGTGCGGTGTCCGTCGGAGCCGTACTTTGGATAACGGATGTAGCGGCCAGCCAACTTCATACGGCCACCACTGCCTCCGAGGATGAGGTAGGGCCATTCGGAAAGATTGCCGTGGTGTTCGTTTCCGGAGTCGCTGAAATAGAGTATGGTTGTGTTGTCGAGCATGGTGCCATCGCCTTCGGGAATGGACTTCAACTTGCCTGCCAGGTCGGCGAGAAGCTTCATGTGATGAACTCGAATGAGGTCGCGGGCTTCTTCCGGAGATTTTCCGTTACAATCTTCCTTGTGACCAATGCCATGAACATTCTTTTCGGTAAGACCGAGGGTTGGGTAGTTCGTGCTGATGTTGTCCAGCCGCATGGTGACTACATTGGTGATGCCGGAAATCAAAGCAGCGGAGATCAGATCAAAGTGGGCGGCCTGACGGTCTTCAGGAGTCTTGGAAGTAAAACGCGGATCCATCTCAGGAGCCGCCGCACGGATTTCATCACCCATAGTAGAAAGTTTCTGGCGACGGGTCTGCAACTCTTCAAACGCGTTGAGATAATGGCCCATCTTTTCCCGTTCGGTAGCTGGCAAAGTCCGTTCCAACTTGCTGATGTCGTCGACCATGAAGTCGAGCAGCTTGCCCTGGAGTCCGTTACGTGTCCTGGCAAGTTCGCTATTGGCCACTGCACTGTCGAAGAGTTGCTGGTGAGCGATGTCTGGACTGGCTTGGAAAGGCAACGCCCGATTCGGAGCTACTGCTGTAATACCTGGATACAAAGTGCCTTCCCATTCTTTGCCCATGACTTTGCCGCGAAGGGCTAATCCGACGTGTTGAAAAGGTGCTGGAAACAGACGTGCGATCTCGGCATCGGCGGTTGCCCGAAGAATGCTTCCGGAGCTG
>CAYSOI010000829.1:0-1770 GCA_964432425.1 uncultured Opitutales bacterium
GCATCCGGTAGTGTGGGATGGTTACTTCGGTAAAGGGTTTGCCTTCTTTTTGGTAGCCCAGTTTTTCGTAGAACGATAGGGCGACTTGGCGGGAGTGAAGGAAGATTTCCTTGAAACCTTTTTCCTTGGCAAAGTCTTCGGCGAATTTGGCCAATTGTCTGCCGTAACCTTGTCCCTGGTATTCGGTGTGGACTGCAAACTGCCGCATTTGCAGGGAGTCCGGGTCTTTGGGTTTCAGGATGAGGCATGCCACCAGGATGTTGTCCACTCTACAGGTCAGGTGGTGGGAATCCTTTTCCTGTTGGAGTTGCTCCTTTGTGTAGGCGAGACCTAAGGGTTTGCGTAAAACGTCATCTCTTAAGGCGACGGCTTCCTGATATTCCTTTGATCCGTGCTGAATAATCTGAACAGTACTCATGGGTTGGCAAAAGTGGCGCAAGCTTCCAGCTTGTCGTTTAAAATCACAAGCTGGAAGCTTATGCCACTGTTCTCTATTGGTTGGTTTCGGCGTTAGAAACCACTTTGAACTGCTTGCTGCTCCAGCCTAATTTTTTGCTTACTGAGGCTGGAAACTCCCATTTGGAAGAATTCTCCGCCGGATAGATGCGGATTTGGGATTGGGTTGCGGCATGGGCTACGGCTTCGGGGATGTTGGTGTGACGCAGGATGTTGAGAAATTGGGGGCCTTCCATGTGAGAGGAGGGGAGTTTGTGAAGATCGAGGCGGTAAATGTCCTTTTCATAAAGAGAGGCGTACAATGTGATGGCGGCGGAATTCCCTTCGGCTTGCATCCAGATTTGGGTATTGGCCAAGCCGGGAATCTCACGAATCGCCTTGGACGCTTGCCGGGTATCCCAGGTTTGCATGCCTTCCAGAGTCTGGCCCAGTAGATAAAACCGGCGTTGGATTTGGACGTGCTTCCGGTCATTGTCGGTAAACTTGGTGGGGCCTACTCCTCTCGGTGCAAAATACGCCATGCCCCATTTGAAGTTCTCAAACATTTTTTTCTGCATGGCCCAGTCCTGCTGATTCAGACGGACCACGGCCGGGTAATTGTGCAGCGGTTTGCTGAAACCAACCTTGGCCCAGGCGAGGAAGTTTTGCCATTGGGCTTCGTCGAGAACATTGAGGACGACCAAATCGAGTTCCTCCAGTTGGAGTCCTTCCCGATGGAGCACGAAGAGAGGCAGTTGGAAAGGATCCTGGGCGGTAAATTCATACTGTTGAAGGCGGACTCCTTCGTGGACGGCCTGGCTGATGCGTTTAGTTTTGGGGGCAATGGAGTTTTCTTTGGGCCAACCGCCAAAGCTCGAAGAACGTAGTGTTTGTTTTAGAGATTCTCCACGTTGCTTCCAGGATTCGGCATCTTTGGGCAACTCCGGCTCATTGACCATGGGGACAAAGGAATCATGGATGGTGGAGGTTCGTTCATCTTTCGGCAGTTTCTCAAACACTTTTAATTCCTCTGGCTTGAACAGCTTTTCTGCGGTGGTGGAGACGAGGTCCGACTTGCCTTTCAAGTGTTTGTTGAACCAGTGAAACGCTCCCATTCTTAGGGGTTGGGTATCCTGGTGAGGACCTTCTGTAATGTGCAGGCCGATGTTTTTTTCCACTCCCAGCAGTTCGTATATTCGCCGGGCTTTGGTGTAGGTTTCGACGACTCCATCCAGTGGGAATATGGGATCATTGTCTGTGTTGGAAATGAGAAGTTTTCGTGGAGCCACCATCGCGGCCACATCGGCATAATCCCAACGCTGGGTGTTGACCATG
>CAYSOI010000830.1:0-1768 GCA_964432425.1 uncultured Opitutales bacterium
GATCCCTTCATCAAGGCAGGTTCGGAACTCATTACCATTCATCTGGAACCGGAATATGATCACCAGTCCACTTTGAACCGGATTCGTGATGCAGGTTTGAAGACTGGTTTGGCGATCAACCCGGATACGCCCGTCGATCTCTTTTACCCTTATCTAAGTCAGATTGATCTTTGTCTTTGTATGACGGTCAATCCTGGATTTGGTGGCCAAAGCTTTAAGGGCTATGTTTTGGATAAAGTGAAGGAACTATCCAAACGGAGAGGAGAAGAAAACCATTCGTTCCTCATCGAGGTGGATGGGGGAGTAGGACCTCAGCATGTCCAGTCATGCCTGGATGCCGGGGTTGATGTCTTTGTGGCGGGAACCTCTTACTACAAATCAAGCACCGTCGAACGGGCAAATTTCGCCCGCTCAATCGGTGAGGTTTGAAAGAACTATTCCTGTTGCCGGCTCGGCTTAAAGGAAGGGAGCCAATACCAATGCTACAACCGAAATCAGCTTCAGCAGAATATTCAGGGAGGGGCCAGAGGTATCTTTAAGAGGGTCACCCACGGTGTCTCCAACAACGGCTGCCTTGTGAAGTTCGGATCCTTTACCATGGCGGACTCCGTCAATTTCGTAGCCTTCTTCCACCATTTTCTTGGCATTGTCCCAAGCACCTCCGGCATTGGATTGAAACAAGGCAAGCAAAACACCACTAACTGTTACACCTGCAAGTAAACCTCCAAGCATCGTAGCACCGCCGCCAAAGCCTACTGCGACCGGTGTGGCAATAGCGACTAACCCAGGAGCGACCATTTCCTTGATGGCAGACTGAGTGGAGATTTCCACACATTTACCATACTCAGCAGAATCTATGGCTTCATCGAAAGATTTCTTGTCTTCATCGGACCATTCAGAACTTTCCTTTCCTTCATTTAAGTTCATGACTTCAAGTGCCTTTTTGAGAGCAGGAATATCACGGAACTGTCTTCGGACTTCATGAATCATGGACATGGCTGCTCGACCGACAGCTCCCATAGCCAATGCACTGAATAGAAAAGGAAGCATCGCTCCAACGAAAAGACCAGCCATCACCTTGGGGTGTGTTACATCAATTGAGCCAAGGGGTTCGGCATGGGTTTGGTTGTAGGAAGCGGTGAAAGCAGCGAAAAGAGCCAATGCAGTGAGAGCTGCCGATCCAATCGCAAAGCCTTTTCCAATGGCTGCAGTGGTATTACCAACCGCATCAAGCTTATCGGTTCTCTCACGAACCTCTTTAGGAAGTTCAGACATTTCTGCAATTCCTCCCGCGTTGTCGGAAATGGGTCCATATGCATCAACTGCAAGTTGGATTCCAGTGTTAGAGAGCATACCAACCGCAGCGATTGCAATTCCGTAAAGACCAGCCATTTCATGAGCTCCGATTACGGCGGCAGCAATTACCAAAATAGGAAGGGTGGTGGAAATCATTCCTACTCCCAGACCGGCAATGATATTAGTTGCATAGCCCGTGATAGATTGGTCCACAATCGCAATTACCGGCTTCTTGTGGGTTCCGGTATAGTGCTCGGTGATCATTCCGATCGCCAACCCCGCAACTAAACCAATGATTGTCGCCCAGAATACGCCCATCGCAGTGAAGGTTACATCTCCAAAGGTCCAAGTCTCAGGGAGAAACTTTGTGATGATGTAGTAAGAAGCTGCGATCATTAAACCTGAAGAAACAAACTCCCCGGTGTTGAGAGCTTTTTGCGGATCGCCCTGATCTCCGACCTTGACCAAAAAG
>CAYSOI010000831.1:0-1762 GCA_964432425.1 uncultured Opitutales bacterium
CCTCCCATCGGAATGCCATGCATGAAGCCACGGCGTACATCCGACCACTTGACCAAGTCCCCTTTCCAAGCCACTTCAAATCGTAGCGTATCCGTATTGAAGACAGCGTGGAATCCATTTTTTAGCCGAACACTTACGGCTCGTGGAATGGTTTTTCCAGCCCCTCGGAATACACCACTGACAAACAGACCATGATCCATCTCCCGAACCCGGCCATCTTTCCAGGTCACTTGGTCATTCTGATTTCCCCAATGACCTTGATAGCCACCATCCAGCCCAGGAAAAGCGGCAGGACTCTTCTCCTTTTTCAGAGCCTGCTTGGCGTAATAATCGTAGATTCGGTCACGGTTAATGTACTCCTTCCAGTATGGATTTGCCTCCGGCTCCAATGGAATGCGGAGGGTCTCAGGAGTTTTTTTTTGAGCGGGTTTGGGAGTCGCTTTTGTTGAAGTTTTGACAGACTTGAGTTTCTGCAAGTCCTCAAAGTCCCATTTCCCCAAGTCTTTTCCTTCATCTTTGAAGGGCTCCTGCAAACCCTGGCGAATGCGAACTTCATCAATGGCACCTCGAAGCCCCAAATGTCCTTCGACTAATCGCCCCAACCCCAATGGCCCCGGAACTACCAAGCGGTTTGCCTTCAGCTTGATCGCCTGATCGGCCACCAATTCTCCATCGACCCATAGCTTTACCTTTTCTGACGAATACTGCATGGCGATGCGGTGCCACTTGCCATCGGTCACGACTTTCTGGCTCCGGATATGATCCGGTGAAGCTCCAGGCATGTAGACAGTGAGTTGCCCGCTTCCATTCATGGAGAAGATTTCCCAGTGGGCGTTGGAAGCTTTGGTGTCGCTAGCCACAAGAATGTTGTAGCCTTGGCTGTCCTTCATCAGAGCCCTACACTCGACAGTGATCGAAGGCTCCCGCCACTCGGCCTTGCCTTCAACAGCAATTCCACCCGCCAATGCCTTGCCAAAACCTTCCGGCCCATCCACAGAAGTTGGTCTTGAAGAAGGAATGGCTCGTGAGGATTTCCTGGCTGGAGCGGGTTGAGCTTTGGGAGTTGGGCGTTTGCCTCCACTTCCCTGTTTTTCCCATTCCTGGAGCAGCCAATCCAGTCCATTCAAATTATCTTCCAATACCAATGCCGCATCAAGGTGAGACTGGTGATCAAGAATCCCGATAGGCCCATCGTAGCCACTCTCAATGACAACCTGAAGCATCTTCAAATCATGTTCTCCCTGTCCCAACGTCAGGATCTTGGGCTGGGCTCCGGTGTTCATGCCGTTAAGGTTCAGGCAGAGTAGATAGGGTTGCATCAATTGCAAAGAATTGGCCCAGTCCTCAATGTGTCCGTGCCCGTGATGCCAATTGTAAACAAGTCCCACATTCCCGTGCCCCATTTCCCGCATTTTTTTGCATACGGCGACCATGTTCTCAGGCTCCCCGCCCCAACCACCATGATTGTAGAGTCCCAGTTCACTGCCAATCTCCGCTGCCTGCTTGGCCAATCCCGCCATACCCTTCGCGGCAGCTTCCACCTTTTCCTCCTGTGAGCCGGTTTTAGGTGATCCCAATGTCCGCCAGATTTGGGGGTGGATCTTGTGTTTTTTGAACAAACGGAAGGCTTCCGGATGACTACTCCAGAATGCAAAGAACTCGATCCCATGTTTTTTATATTGAAGAATCTCTTCCTCGAACTCCTTCACATGGTTGGACCTCCAATCGTAGGCACATCGGGTAATACCCAAATCCACTAACA
>CAYSOI010000832.1:0-1761 GCA_964432425.1 uncultured Opitutales bacterium
TAACTGGTTGTCAACACAGGCGTTGATCAGCGAGTCGAGTTCACCGCTATCCCCTGAATTCTTATTCTTGTTCTTCGTCATAATCTTACTCCCTCATTCAGATATTCAATCAAGGCAGGCCAAAGGTCTGCTGCATAATAGCCCAGGGCAGCGCCCTGGTGATCTGGAATCCCGGAAATTGCAGGCTGAAAGTCTGCTGCATAAAAGTGTTCGGAGGGTTCTCATTGAAGTTCTATGCCGCAGGCCTTCAGCCTGCTATGATGTTTCCTAAGTCTACCCAGGGTGGTGCCCTGGGCTAGTATGCCTAAAGCCCGTTGGGCTTGGTTGTTTTCCGTGGACAGGAATGTCCCCGCTCCTTTAGGGATACCAATATTTGAGGTTTCCGGAGGTGCCCTTAGGTTGAAGATGAATATTCTCATCCTGCCTCCTTGAGTTGGGAGTTGATGCAATCCCGTAGTGCTACCCGTGCTTTTGAAAGAGCCACACGAACAGCATTTGGGGTCATACCAGCGGCTTCTGCCATTTCCTCTGAATTTTGTCTTCGATTGTAACGCCGCCACAAGAGATCGCGGATCTTTGGGGGCAGCTTCTGGATGCACTGTTCGAGGGCAGTTTCCTTCTCGTTGAAGGACTGCGGCGAGGGAGCATCCTCTGTCAATGCGATGATCGCTGCCTCGCTAAGCACATTGGCACGTTTTCTCTGACGGAAATTCTCCAGCACTTTGAGCCGTGCGATCCCACAAGCCCACGCCACAAAGTTTGTCCCCGGCTCAAAAGTACCTGCTTTTCTCGATACGGTAAGGAAGGTCTCCTGCATCACATCGTCTGCATCCGATAGAGATGGCTGCAGAGCCCGAACAAATGCACGAATCGCATTTTCATGGCGTACAAAAAGCAACTGGATTTCCTCCGTTGCATCGGGTGCTTCGTTTCCTTCCTTCGGCTGGGTCATTGTTAGTAATGACACAGAGTTTCACTTTGTTTCCTAAAAGTATGAAATAAAATATTCTATACCTTCAGGTATGCGATTTAGGGAGTTTCAAGAATACATTTTCAATATCAGGATTGGATTTTAGGCTAAGAAAAGTGTGTTGTTAAATTAGCAGAGGTGTCTCGCTTCTTGATCATTGCGGCGAGACACTGCATCTACTTTGCTATCCTTCAACAAGGGATCTCCCCATCGTACTCCCAGAGACGTTCTCTCTTCTACATTGTGAATGTAAGAATGTAGATCGTTTTGCCATCGTCGGCAAAGCCTACCCAGCCATTGTTTCGGCCAAACATAGGCTTTGGCAAATACATCTTCAACTTGTCTGCCTGCTCTTTTGTTGGCCACCATGAGGTGTTGGCTTTTGGCGACCGATAGTCCCAGTTCGAATTCTTCTCTCCTGCGACCGTCTTCCAGGCAGCAAAATCATCTTTCTCTACGACGATCCTGGCAAAGAAGGTGAAATCCGATGGCCCCAATTGACCATCTCCTTGCTGCTCCTCAAAGCACTCTGCATCCAATATTGGACCAGGAAGGGAAATCCTTTTCTTGAGGAGATCCGTCATTGTGGCAATTCGCTCTTCAGCAGTCTTTCCGAATGTATGAACCGAAGACTGAGTCCCACAGCCTGAGAAGATTATGGCTATTGCGAGTAGGAATGCGAGGCGGGTTCTCATGGTGTTCTTTTGTTTAAAGTTTGGATCGGAGCAAGAGTCAAGCTGGAGCTTGGCGTTCCCGGGGATTACTTCAGCCAGTCGGGTAACTTGCCGTCG
>CAYSOI010000833.1:0-1749 GCA_964432425.1 uncultured Opitutales bacterium
ATGAACACACTCTTTGAATCCCCCACCTTTTCCAGACGTACAGCCATTGGAAAACTCGGAGCGGGAATGGGCACTATCGGACTGGCCAGTGTGCTTCACCAAGCACAGGGGGCGACACAACCACATTTCCGACCTCGGGCCAAGCGAATCATTCAACTCTTCATGCCCGGAGGTCCCTCCGCCGTTGATACTTTTGACTACAAGCCGGCTATTGAAAAATACGCCGGACAACGCCCCGAAGCGGTCCAATTCAAAACCCTCCGCAACACCAAGGGTGGACTTCTGAAATCGCCTTTCGAATTCAAACAATATGGTCAGACTGGCAAGTGGGTCAGTAGCATCTTCCCGGAGACTGCCAAAATGGTCGATGACATTTGCTTCATCGACTCCATGTACACGGACCTTCCCGAACACGCCAGCGGGATCCTCATGATGAACATCGGCTACAACCAGGCCGTTCGGCCTTCCATGGGTTCCTGGTTGACCTATGGACTCGGAGCCGATTCCCGCGATCTGCCTGGCTATGTCGTCTTATCGCCTGGCGAAGGTGCCCGTGGCGGCCAGGGAGTTTGGGGGAATGCGTTTCTTCCTGGAAAACATGCCGGCTGTATGGTCAATTTGCGGGGCTTGACCCCGGAACGTGCGATGCACGATTTACGGGGGCCTGGATTGCCTCTTGATGCCCAAAAAGAACAGGCGGACTTGATCGGAACTTTGAACCAACTCCACCTGGATCGTCGTGGCCAGGACCAACTGGTCGAAGCCAAGATTGCCTCCATGGAACTTGCTTTCCGCATGCAAACCGCCGTCCCCGAAGCCTTTGATTTGAACAATGAATCCGAAGCGACCAAGAAGCTCTACGGTAACAAAGACTTTGGCAAAGGTTGCCTGCTGGCCCGGCGTCTGGTCGAACGTGGAGTCCGAATGGTCACTGTCAACGGAGGCAACAACATCGCCTGGGACAGTCATGGCCGAATCCTTGACCATGAAAAACTCGCCGCTGATGTGGACCAGGGCATTGCTGGACTACTCAAGGATCTGAAATCACGCGGCCTGCTCGAAGACACCCTCGTCATCTGGGGAGGGGAGTTCGGACGTGCCCCAACCGCCGAAGGATCCCAAGGCCGTGACCACAATCACTACGGCTTCACCACCTGGATGGCCGGTGGCGGAGTCAAACCCGGCTTCACCTACGGCTCCAAAGATGAATTCGGTTGCCGCTCCATCGAAAACCGTGTCCACGTCCACGACCTCCACGCCACCATCCTCCACCTCATGGGCATCGACCACGAAAAACTCACCTTCCGCTTCAGCGGCCGAGACTACCGCCTCACCGATGTCCACGGCCACGTCCTGCACGATATTTTGGTATGAAGCTTTGTACTTTTCCACCATCGATTATGAATAGAAAACACATCCTACTCACTTCCCTCGCATTTGCTTTGGGCACTGGAACCACCTTCGCAAAATCCGTCGTCGAGGACGGAGCGGAGGTCAAGAAACTGGCCGGAGATATGAAGTTTACCGAAGGGCCAGTCTGGCTGCCTTCCGAGAAGAAACTCATCTTTTCAGACATCCCCAACAGCAAGTTGATGCAGTGGAGTGAGAAGGGTGGACTCTCCGTATTTCGGGAGGAAAGTCATCAAACCAACGGGAACATTCTCGATCTGGAGGGCCGGTTGGTTTCCTGTCAACATGCCGCACGAAATGTGGTTCGCACAGAGAAGGGTGGAAAGATCACTGTGGTGG
>CAYSOI010000834.1:0-1749 GCA_964432425.1 uncultured Opitutales bacterium
ACACGCAGGAGGCTGAGAATCTCTTTGTTCTCGAGGCTGTAGCTGTGTGCGGCGAGAAAGGCTCCGTCGTCGGCTTTGAGGACACGCACATTGACGTGGGTGGTTTGGCCGAAGCGGGAGGAGGAATAGGTACCGACAACGACGGCACTGATCTCGTGCTGCCCACTGATGCCCTCCTGCAATTTACGGGAGAGCATGTATTCACCGGGATGATCTGTCTGCTCAAAAGGCTTGATGAAGATGTCTTCCTTGCGGAGTTTTACGTCCAGAACCCGCATCCCGTGCTGGGAAAGACGGGAGGCCACCAACTCAGAACTGAGGCGACCAAAGGGGCTGCTGGCATCAAGGTCATTGATGTCACTGAAAGTGGCGACGAGGACATTGTCCGTGGGATTGAACTGGTGGAGTTGCTCGACCAGTTTGTCGGTGGCCATGTAGGTGCTGGCAATGAGGTAGTCCCCTTCTTCGTACCTGTCAGGAGAACGATTGTTGGACTGTGGAGCAGTTTGACATCCCCCGTAGACAAGGGCGGTCAATGTAGCAGCAGAGAGGAGAATCTTAGATTTTCTTTTCATTGATAACGGGGATGCTTTGAGTTCCAAGGCTTCTGGGCTTTTCCATTTTCTGCTCCAGATAGAAGTGGGATTCTGTGACTTTGATGTAGGCAATCTGGGTGTTTACAAAGACGTCCTTCTCAGTATCAGAAACAGCTGTGTAGACCAAGACCTCCTCGGTATCACCGGCACTGGGAGGAGTACTTTGCTTTTGAGGAACGATTCTCCCAACAGCACCACCGACTTTTTCAACCACTCCAACAGAAACACCATTGGGAGCATTGACCGCGTGCCGAACGTTCTGAACACTGAAACTAAGCTCAAGCACTTTGCCTGGTTCAAGAACTCCAGGCTCTTTTACAAAAGGGATGTCCCGATCCTGGAAAGCTTTGAGTACAAATTTGTGGTAGGCGTTGGCAAAGGCGGTATCGAATTCGGAAGGCTTCACATAAATGGTCTGACCATCCTTGAACAGGTCTCCGCGTTGTGCGAGTTCATCCGCCATATTGTCAGCCAGCTCCTGCCAATGCTGTAGAGCCGTAAGGCGAGGCTGCTCTTCAATCAAGGGTTCGGCTGGGCGGCTGGCACTGGGCTTATCCGTGGTACATCCACCTGCGCCTAAGGCAAGGACTAGTAAAATTGAACTGTGGAGTCTCATTGGTATTTATTGCGTTTGGTAGGATGCTTCTTCGCATTCCGTTCAACGTAAATCGACAGGATTTCCAATTCCTTTAGCGGGGATTTGTCAGATACTTTTTCTGAATCCGCCCTTTACAGAGTAGTGATTTGTATTAGATAGTTAACCACCATAGTCTTAAAGATTCTTATCTTAAATTTAAGCCAAATTTCAATTCTCCAACCCGGACATCATCATGAGTGACGAAGAATATGATCAGGAACATTACGAAGAATCCGAGGAAACTCAGCATTCTCACGTGAATGAAGACGGCAGCTACTTCACCCGGAAGAAACCAGGGATGGACAAGGCCATGATGGTCTCCTGGGGAATCGCCGTAGCCTCGGCCGCGTTCATGGTCATCCTGGCCGGCCTCATCGTCATTGCCATCATGGAGGAGGAAGAGGAACCGATTGAATTTGCCCTGGCTCCAGCCATTGTTTCCGACGAAACCGAAGAGATCGAGAAGAAGACCAAGCAAAAGCAGATGGAAAAGTCATCTTCCAGCTCCTCCATCAG
>CAYSOI010000835.1:0-1740 GCA_964432425.1 uncultured Opitutales bacterium
CCCTGACCCTTCTACACAAATCATAATCATCAGAATGCCTATTATTTTAGCATTCCAAGAAGTGGCAACACCCTGATTGAGTAAATCTATAAATCTTCGCTCGAAAACCACATTATACTGTCTTCACCCTTATTTCTGAATGAATCACAGCTGGTTTTACAACTATCTGGTAGGTGCTTTTTATCCAGACACAGTTGGGCTTTATCATTTCAGTGGGCCATTTCTTGAGGCAAGCTGTTGTCTTCCGGTTCAGGCTGGGTATGCTGGAATACTTTCCAGGCCATACTGAGGTCTCTGAGCCTTTCTAATCCTCGCCAGATTGTCTGAGCTCCAGGGTGGCCGTCATGCTTGCGGCCAAGAAAGCCTCCCAGCATGGCCAATATCCTGACGCATTCTTCCAGCGTGGGCTTTTGCTTGGGTGGCTGTTCCTTTTTATGGATAATCCACATGGATTGCCATTCGTCTTCTTCAAACACGACATCACAAGGCAGGTCAGGGCAGGTTCGACCCATTTTGGTAACATACATTACTCGCCACGCAATGACCATGTTCAAGGCGATCGCAGGTTCCAATCTTGCTTTTTCCTTGAGTTGCAAATCTTCGATTTTACATCCGCTTTTAAGGATTCGGTGGTACACTTCGATTTCCCATCGCACCAGATATAGCTCAATGATTCTGAAGGCTTCCTGTGCTGTTGTAACTGGCAGTGTGGTTAACAGTACCCATTCGATCGGTTCCTCATTCTCGGGTGGATTCTTCTCGGTGGCCATCACCACTTGAAACTCAACACTGGGTAGTGTCGTGTTTTTGCGATAAGGTACGCGGGGCTTCACTGTAGTGGCACGGATTTCCAGTTGGGCTGTACGTTGACTTCGGGTCACTTTTTTACGAGTGCCCTTGCCGCCCTTTACTTTTTGCATTCGCTGTGTCTGTTGGATTTCCACTTCGACTGTGCCAAGTATATCCGTAGAGCGGACTTTCTTTTTCAGGTTCATGTTCCCTTGGGCATCTTTGTCCACGACTCTGTCATGATGACAACGGATGAGTAATCCCGCTACTGAGAGCCCCTGCTCCATACGTTGCTTGTGCTGGCTGAACATCTCATAGATGTCACCTTCTCGATCCGAACAACTGACCACTTGGGTCTGCGGGGCTTGATCGGCCAGTTCACACGCCTCCAGGAACGCCTCGATCCATCGGTAACTTTCCTTTTGCTCAATTGGCTTTTGTTTGCGAAGCTTCGCTTTGCCGTGCTCAGCATCCTTACGGTTAAAGATTTTTGTACCCAACATACCCAGGGGAACACCTTGAGGTGTGAAAACCAAATGGTTGTGGGCGAAGAATCCCCGACGGTTTTTGTCCGATAGCGGACCGCTGCCCTGAAGTTGCGTTTTCTTTGTATAGTCAGCTTCAGTCGTATCCTGTACGCAAAGGACAAACTGGTGGGCTTTGACCCGTTCGATAGTTGCCTTGCTATGTGGCTGGATGATTGCCTCAACCGTACTGGTGTCCTGGCTGAAAAAGCGATAGGCTGCGGTCGTTTCAGCCAACCCCTTGCATGCTGCGGGTATACTTTGCATGGGAGATTGTGCCATGCGGGCGGCCAGATTGACAAGGCGATCTTCGCGTCGCTTGTCGCCAAGATTAGCTGCCCCGAATTCATGTTGTGCCCATGCCAAACTCGGTCCCCATGGATCCGCAGCAAGGTGTTGTTTCATTGTGCCCCTCGTCAAGATGGAG
>CAYSOI010000836.1:0-1734 GCA_964432425.1 uncultured Opitutales bacterium
GTGGAGTGGTGGAGTTTTGAATCAAGTGTACAGAGTCCCAATCCCATTACTCCAGTATTCCAATACTCCCTTACTCCAACATTTGGTTCCGGCTATGCTGGGTTAGGTTGAATCAATCTTTTTGCAAATTGGTATTACTGGACGAAGAACAGACTACCGATCAGCCTCCAAAGGATCCCTGGGAGTCGTCGACCTGGATGCCTCGGTGCCGTGTTAAATCGAATCCTCCAAGCTGAAACTCAATACGTTGAGATTATGTAATCGGAATCTTGAAGTGGAAGGGATGAATGGGCATTCACTCATTATCCAGAACTTGGCTTGTTTGTTGTTGGATTTCCTTCTTTTGGAGAGCATTGAACCTGGATAGATTTTTCAACTGCATGAACATCCGTGGGTTGTTTTGGAGTTGGCTCTCATGACGGATGAGAAAGTTCCAATACAAGGTGGTGATCGGACAGGCATTGGGACCTGTCGATTCCTTCGGGTTGAATCGACATCCTTCGCAATAGTTGCTCATGCGGGAAATGTAAGCACCTGAGGCGACATAGGGTTTGGAAGCCATGATTCCGCCGTCAGCATACTGGGACATTCCGATGACATTGGGAGTCGTGACCCAATCGACGGCATCTGCGTAATTGGCAAGGAACCAGTCATTAATTTCAGAAGGCACTGTGCCTCGTAGCAAAGAATAGAGGCCAATGACCATCAGGCGTTGGATATGGTGTCCATAACCCGTTTCCAGAACTTGGGTGAGGCATTGGGAGAGGCAGTTCATCTCTGTATGGCCAGTCCAGAAAAAGTCCGGAAGGGGGTTGGTGGCATTGAGGAAGTTACGTCCCCGGTAGTCGGGCATCCACTTGTAGTAGAGCCCTCGAACATACTCACGCCAACCCAGAATTTGCCGAATAAATCCTTCCACGGACTCGATGGATGCATTGCCAGCATGATATTCTCTCTCAACGGCGAGAATGGTGGTTTTTGCATCCAGTAGTTTCAGATTTAGAGAGGGAGCCAGGAGGGAATGAAAGAGCGTATAGCGTCCTGTCCACATGGCATCCTGATATTTACCAAACAGAGGCAACCCCTTGCGAATAAAGAGAGCTAACTCCTCTTCCGCATCCTCGGTAGTCACTGGCCATCGAAAATTCTCCAGTGAACCTGCATGCCCCGGAAACTCACGATTGACGATCCGGATCACTTCGGCGGTGATTGAATCGGGCGATATGCCCCGTTCCAACTCGGTGAAATCCGGGCCTTTTTTGCCGAAGCTCTGGCGGTTGGATTTATCGTAATTCCACTTACCACCAAGGGGTGTTTTCGAGTCATCCATCAGCACACCGTGCTTCTTTCGCATGTATCGATAAAAGTGCTCCAGACGCAGCTCTTTTCGTCCATCTGAAAAGTCAGAAAACTCCTCAATACTGGAAAGAAAATGTTCATCCTCACGGACATGAAAAGATACCCCAGACTCCTTGCAGACTTTTTGTAACTCCACTTCCAACCTGTAGTCTCCAGGCTTCACAACAGATACCACTTTCACGTTTAACCTGCGTAGATCCTGACGCAGGATTTCAGCTAAACTGGAGGGATTTTTCTCAAGATTCAGTTCATGATAAACTATGGGTTGCTCGTTCTTCAGCAGGTAGTCTCGAAAGTGTCGAATCGCAGACAGAAACTGCACGATTCTGTGCTTATTGGAGAGCACATGGGTAGACTCCTCAACGGCCTCTGCCA
>CAYSOI010000837.1:0-1722 GCA_964432425.1 uncultured Opitutales bacterium
GTCATCTTTACAAAATCACCTTTGGCTTTTTTGACCGTCTTTTCGGGTCCAGTCATCTTGATGAAGATGGCTCCACCTTTGGCCTCAATGATCGCACCCAGCAGACCATAACCTTCTTTGGGCACTTTCTGACCAAAGGGAGGCCCCACCATGAAGGTGCCTTCCGCTTCCACGTAGGTAACATTGGTGCCGCCAGCCTTTTTGCTGCTCACATCTTTGTCATTGAGCTTTTTGAATTGGCCGATCCAGCGATCCACATTGGCCTGCACTCCACCAGCTCCACCAGGACCAAAGTAAAAGAAGACCACATCCGCAGCTCCATCTTTCCCCGGAACGGAAAGCTGAGCCTTACGCATACGAGAGGTAGGCTGCTGCCAGCCCCATTCTGCCGGACGGGAAAACGCCAGGTCATTCACTTTAAAAGTTTCAGGACCTTTGTCAGCCGCCTGAACCTGGGTGAAGATTGGAAATAATAAGAGAGTCGTGATCTGGATTAAGCGATTCATGGTGTTGGGAAACATGAGGGCCACGGCCAACATGTCAACTGGTCCCTGTGGAGGAATTATGACGGCTATTATATTGGATACATAGAGAGGTGCTCCACGCCGCAGACGAGGACTTCCAGGTTACCTTTGTGCAGGAGGTAGGGTTCTTTGACGTAAGGGCAGACGACCCGATTTTCTCCGTGTGGATACATCTCACGAAAAACTTTCAGGGATTTGGCTTCGAAGGCATCGGGGGTAAGTTTGGCTTCAAGGGCATCCACTCGTTGTTCGGAATGTTCAATGATGAAGTCTATTTCCCGCTGACTTTTATCACGCCAATAGTGGATTTTACGAAGAGGAAAGAGTCGGCAGAGTTCATCCAGGATAAGGTTTTCCCAAAGTAACCCAGCATCGGATTCACGAATGGTTTCCCAGCCGGAAATGTGGGCAATCATCCCCGTATCGAAGGTGTACAAACGGGGTTGACGAAGAATTTCCTTTTGACTGTCGCCATGAAAAGGAGGAATTCTTCGCAGAACATGAGCGATCTCCAGTGCATCCAGGTGAGAGAGGACAGTCGGGCGGCTCAATTGTGATTCTTTGGAGAGGTCGGTAATGTTCAATTGCCCACCATTTCTCAGGCATACCAAGCGGAGCAATTTGAGAAAACCTGTACGGTTTCGAATGCCAAATAATTCCTGTACATCCCTTGCATAGAACCCGTCCATCCAGTCTTCGAAAAAATCCGGGGAAGGTTGGTCCTTGAGCAACAATTCTGGAAAACCACCATGCAGAAGACGGCGATGGAGGTCCTGGATTCCAAAATCATTGCGACATTCCTGCCAAAGGACCGGGCAAAGGTGCAAAGAGCGCTTTCGGTCAGTCAGGGCATCCCGAAACTTGTTGGTTGCCTGTAGAGTGGAAGAGCCCGTTGCCAGAATCCGGAGTTCTGGAAAATGATCTGCCGCAATCTTCAAGAGCAGGCAGGGGTCCTCAAGACGGTGTATTTCATCCAACACCAGAGTAGAGCTTTTTGAAAACCGGGTCAGAAAGGATTCCGGATCTGCCATTTGCCTGCATACGGAAGGCAAGTCACAGTTGAAGTATTCAGCATTCTCCAGTTGCTTGCCTAGCCATGTCTTCCCCATCCGGCGAACCCCGGAAAGCCAGATAATGCTGCGTTCTTCCCAAAGTTGTTGGATTTTTTCCAACCAGATTTTGCGTCTAATCATAAAGC
>CAYSOI010000838.1:0-1719 GCA_964432425.1 uncultured Opitutales bacterium
TGATTTGAACCACGAATGGACACGAATGAACTCGAATATTGTAATTTGAAATTTGGTTTCCAATTGAGAAACAAATGGCGAACTGAAGGTTTGCAGCTGATCAACCAGGGTTGAAACCCTGGGCTATGGACTGGCGAACCTTCAGCTCGCTTAATGAGTTTCCAAAACCCAATACAGAAGATGGCAAACAGCAGCAAGTATCTGCGACCATCTGCGTAATCTGCGGATGAAAAAAATTCTCGGGTTATGTTTTCAGCAATCCCATTGCCTTGTCACTGTTGCCGAAGTGGCCGGCGTCGATATTGTGGTGTTGCAGGAGTTCGAGGAAGAGGTTGCAAAGATGGGTGGGCTTATCGAGGACGGTATGGGCTTGGTGTTTGTAGCCGCCTCCAGCGATGATCGTTGGGAGATTGTTGCAGGTGTGGTTGGAGGCGTCGCCGAAGTTGCTGCCGATGAGGACGGTGGTGTGGTCAAGGAGTGTGCCGTTGCCTTCAGGGATTTGATCGAGGTCGGTGAGGAATTGATTGAGGTGTTTGAGCAGGTCGATCTCGATGCGACTGAGTTTTTCCAGGGCGTCTTTCTTGCCACCGTGATGGGAAAGGGTGTGCCAACCGCCAGTGGCACCGGGGACTTTGATCGCTCCGTAGATCCAGTCGAGAGAAAGGGTGAGGATGCGAGTGGAGTCGGTTTGGAGGGCGAGTTTGGAGAGTTCGAGTAGGTTTCGGACTTTAGTAGAGAAGGGGAACTCTGCGTCTTCGCTGAGGGAATTGGGGACTTCGGGCTTCTTAGCCTTGAGCCAGAATTCCTCGTGCTGGAGTTGTTTTTCCAGCTTGGCGATGACGGCACGGTAGGAGTCGATCTTTCCTGAGGAGCCGTTACTTTTGCGGAGTTGCTCCATGTCCCGGTAGAGACCCTTGACGATAAGCTGGTCGTTCTCAATTTGGCGGCGTTTGGCGGCCAGATCTTCTTCTCCGAAGAGCTTCTGGAAAATCTTTTGCTCGTCATCCATGGGTGGAATGGCGACTCCACGGTTGTCCCAGGAACATCCCCAACCCCGGTCATAAATGCTGAAGGAAAGAAAAGGGTAACGGGTGTCTCCGCCCATGTGCTGGGCGAGAACCTGGTCCAGAGAGATGGAGTTGGTAAAGTTGGGGGCTTCAGGACTGGGGACTCCGGTGAGGAAGGACTTCTCGGAGTCGTGGTTGCTGGTATCCATGCCCGGATGGAAGAGGTTCTGGAAAACCGTCATCTTCTCCAGGGTCTGCATGCCTTTGAGGTAAGAGGAAGTAGTGAGATCTCCCCGGACTTTGGGGAAGAAGTTGGGCTTGTAGAATCCGAGGGAATTGCAGATGAAAACGATTCGTTTCGGAGGATCCTTAGGCTTGGGCTTTGCCGCAGCACGTAATTCCAGGGATTGAAGTGCCAGAGGCAAGGCGGCACCTAACTTCATAAATTCTTTCCGGCTGATGTCTTTCATGGGTGTTGGCTTGGGACTGTGTTATGTCAAAAAAGGTTTAGGCGTTTCCGGTGAACACGAATGTAAAAGAATGGACACGAATTACGCGAAGAAATCCCCATTCGTGGCCATTCTTGGATATTCGTTTTCATTCGCGTTAAATTACCTTTCTGCTCAATGGGCTCACTCATTCGATAGCTCCTTCCAGTGAATAGACCAAGACCTTTGATAACAAGTCTTTCATACGGTTATGGTCGGGTTCT
>CAYSOI010000839.1:0-1719 GCA_964432425.1 uncultured Opitutales bacterium
ACCGACTGCTGCTGGATGAAGGAAGAGGTCGCGGCTACTCCTGCATGACCATGATTGATGATTCGACTGTGGGAATCCTTTACGAAGGTAGCCAGGCTCACATGACTTTTCAACGAATCCCTCTGTGCGACCTCAAGGGTGGAAAGTTGGCCAAAACCTCAGCATTGAAGGAATCCAATCGTCCCAACCTGTTGTTCATCGTCTCGGAAGACAACAGCGACCACCTGGGGTGCTATGGGGAAAAGAGAGTGCACACCCCGAATCTGGATGCTCTGGCAGCTGGTGGAGTCCGATTCACCCGAGCCTACGTCCCCTACTCTGTGTGCAGTCCGTCACGTGCGGCATTCTTGACTGGTCTCTATACTCGCCAAACCGGGCACATTGGCCTGGCTACTCATCGCTTCTCGATGTTCCGGGATTTCAAGACCATGTCCGCCTACTTCCGTGAGGCAGGATACTACACTGGTTTCCTGGGTAAGACGCACATCAATCCTGCCAGACTGGTGGAAGACCACATCGATCATCGGGCGATCAGTAGTTCCAATTTCAGCAAAACGATCAGCATTGAAAGTTACGCCAATGAAGCTGGTAAAGTCATGCTGAACGCTGCTGGCCAAGGGAAGCCTTTCCTTCTCATCATCAACTACGCAGACGCTCATCGAAAGTTTGTTGGAAAGTCCAAACATGGTTTCCCCACCGTGAGAGTGAGCAAGGAAGTGTCCCCATTTCCATGGATTGGTTCGGATTCACCCCACCTCCGCAAAGAACTTCAGGATTATTTCAACTGCATGAACCGGCTGGATGAAGGTATTGGCATGGTGATGGACAAGCTCGATGAAGCGGGAGTGCGTGACAACACACTGGTCGTCTACATCAGTGATCACGGAGCGGATTTCCCTCGGGCTAAAGGCAGCATCTACGAAAACGGGACCCGTATCCCGATGATTGTCAATTACCCCAAAGTTTTCTCGGAAGGTAAGGTGGAAAAGGGCATGGTTTCTACAATCGACATCCTCCCAACTCTGATGAAGGCCGGCGGACTCCCTATCCCTCAACACCTTCCTGGTTTTCCACTTCAGGATCTTGATTCCGGCAAAGTGGCTCCACGGAAATACATTCATACCTTTACCACTGGCTCCTCGCCGAACTTGCTCTACCTTCAGTTTGGAGTACGCGACGAGCGTTATAAACTGGTCTACAATCCCGACCGATCCCTGAATCATCTGGCCATGTCCCGCTATCGCAATAGCCAGCTGCCCGAAGATCAGCACGTGCAGAGTTTTCTGGAACCACCAGAGTATGAACTCTTTGACCTGAAGGAAGATCCTCATGAATGGAACAACCTGGCCGAAAGTCCCCAACATGCAGAGATCAGGAAAGGTTTATTAAAGGAGATGCAGCGTTTCCAAAACCGCATCAAAGACCCCTTCGCCAAGCAGGAAAACATCAGGACCTTTCTCGCAGAGCAAAAAGAGTATCAGACCAAACCCTACAGGAAGGTCGGCTTTCGGTGGCCGCATCTTGAAATGTTTGAAAACGCTCAGAAAGGTTCACAAATTTCAATTCCTGCTTCTGTGAAATGAAAAAGAAATTCATCCTTTCCTTTTTGATCTTCGCAATTGGCTGTGCGGTTGGAAGTGGTTCCGAGAGTCCTATTGCCTGGGAACACTTGCCGCCCATTCCGGATGACCATGGATTTGCCGGACCTTTTGCTGGCAC
>CAYSOI010000840.1:0-1705 GCA_964432425.1 uncultured Opitutales bacterium
TCTCAACATGTCTTGAAGCAATAAATTAGGATTTCGCTTCAACATGAATTATACCTGAATCCGTGAGTTAAATTTCCTCTAAAAGTGATTCCCTGTTGGATTGGTGCGGCTAAGATGGCCGCTGAAATAAAAAACACAACCAACCCAACAGGTGATGAATATTAAGAGAATCCAACTCATACAATGCAAGGGCGAACTCAATTCCAGGGCAGGCAACTACTTCAGCGGCATAGTACTGGGCGAACTGCCCCGCAACATCCTTCCCGAAAATTACTATAACCGAAGGATCGACGCGATCATTGACCGCGACATCCTCCTGACTCAGATCGGCCTGCTTTGTAATGGCTACACGGATTTCAACGACGTTGATCAGTATAAAGGCGACCGCCTGTTCACCGCTGCGTACGGGATCGGGAGGTTGCCCTCTGAGGCAACCCTTCGGCAGCGACTTGACGAAATGCCCCAGGAGAAGACCCACGAGTCTCTGCGGGAACTGAACCTGAAACTGCTGAGGAAACGAAAATCCGAATTCGGGCGGGTGGAGGCCGAAGGTCTGAGTCTTGTACCGGTGGATATGGATGTGACTCCCATGGACAATTCCCGTTCCAACAAACAGGGCTCGTCCCTCACTTACAAAAAGTTCGCAGGGTTCTCCCCGTTGCTCTGCTATATTGGCCAGGAAGGTTATATGCTGGACTGCGAACTGCGTGAAGGTAAACAGCATTGCCAGAAAGACACACCACAGGCCATTGTCCGGGTATTGGAGCAGCTCCGGTATCTGAACCTGAGCGGACAATGCCTCATTCGGATGGACAGCGGCAATGACGCCGCCGAAAACCTGGATTTGCTCAAAGACGAGTACTTCATTATTAAGCGTAACCTTCGCAAAGAGTCTCCAGAACAATGGCTCCACACGGCCCGCAGCCTGGGGGAATGTGTGGAGAGCCGTGAGGGCAAGAATGTGTATACGGGCGTAGTCTACCACCTTCACCCCGGCGGAGATAAAAGCCGCCCGTGCGTCCCGGTCGCCTACAAAGTGGTCGAGCGACTGTTTGACCGTCATGGCCAGCAATTGCTAATTCCCGAAGTGGAAGTATCTACCTTCTGGACAAATCTACCTTGTGAGGCACCAACGATTGTGAAGCTGTACCAGGATCACGGCACAAGCGAACAATTCCACAGTGAACTCAAAAGCGACCTGGACATTGAACGACTGCCCTCGGAAAAGTTTTGCGTCAACCAAATCGTGCTACTTTGCGGGATGGTCGCCTTCAACGTATTACGAGCAATTGGGCAAGGCGTCATATCCCTGTCTCAATACGCACCGAAGAAAATCAAGGCTTCCCGATTGCGACTCAAGACTGTTCTGCGGGATGTGATCGATAGTGCCTGCCGGATCGTCAGCCATGCGGGCCGGATCGTCCTGAACTTCGGAAGCAATTGCCCATGGTTCAAGGTGTATAGTCGTCTGGCCCAAGTGTTGGCTTAGTTCCCAAGAGCAAAAAGAATCTGCAAACCGCTAAAGCGGAGGCACAGTCGTGCCTGAAAAGGAAAAATCGCCAGGAAATTTGTCGTTTAAAGCGATAGAAAGACAAAATTCACACAGTTTCGTGGAAATTGACTGCTTTGGCAGTGGCAATTTGGAAAAGGAAGCCTTCAGAAATTGACGATCAAGAACCTGATGCGATTAGCTTACGGATTCAGG
>CAYSOI010000841.1:0-1704 GCA_964432425.1 uncultured Opitutales bacterium
CCGCCTACGCCCAAGCCTGGCACACCGGAAAGTTGATCGAATCCTTCCTCGTCGAAGGAACTGTGAGTGTTGAATAAAGTAACCACAGATGGACACAGATCCACACAGATTTTTCCTGCCTTCCTGCTTTCCTTATTCAAGTCAACTCCTGGCAGTATAAACCCATGTGAAAACCATGAATATTTTCAGATATATCCTTCCTTTTTCTATCCTATTCTTCCAATCGATAGGAACTTCCCAGAGCAAGTCTCCCAACACGGTTGACCATGCTGGCATTCTTCGCTCTTTGGGACAAGAGGACTTCGTTGCCGGGGAAACCATTTACAAAAGTCTTTGTACGAATTGTCATGGTGCCGATGGCGTAAATCCGCCTCTGCCGACAGCTCGGGCCTTCGGGACTGGGGAGCTGAAATTTGGATCGGACCCGTATGCCATGTTTCTTACCCTGACAAAGGGAAATGGCCTAATGGGACCGCAGACTTGGATGACCCCGAAAGAGCGTTATCAGGTCATTTATTACATTCGCCAACAGTTCATGAAGCCGATGCGAAAGGATTTTGTCGGGATTTCCAAAGAATACCTTGAGAGCTTGCCCAAGGTGGAAGCTGTGGCGGAGAAGAAGACGAAGGTGGAGCGGGATTTTGGCCCTGCCTTGGCTTCCCAATTGACTCGTGAGATTTCCAGCGTCCTCACGGTAAAATTGAATGCAGACACGACCCTCTCCTACAACCTGCACTCCTTGGACCAAGCTGGACTTTGGAGAGGTGGATTTCTCAACCTTGAATCGACTCAACACTTCCGGGAACGGGGTAATGGAGTGGCGTTGCCTGGCGGTCCACTCGTCGAGGGATTGCAAACCTGGAAATGGGCACACGGCGGAACATTCGATTACCCTACCGACGACTTGCTGCCCCGTGGTCCGATGCCCTCCGACTGGATGCAGTACCATGGTCATTATCTGCATGGGGATCAAGTGGTGTTGAGCTACACGATGGAAGGTCGCGACATACTGGAGGCGCCTTTCGCACCGGAAGGTTTCGGGGCGGTCGTCCATACCTTGGAGATGGCTCCAGGAAAAGCCATGAAGCTTGCGGTTGGGGAACTTCCCGGTGCGGTGAAAGAATTTTCCGGGCACTTGCAATCGGATGCCAAGGAGTTTGTTCTCACAGAGACCGGAGGGATTGCCGTTCTGGGAACCAGCAAGACTGGTCACTTTGTGGCGGCATCTGCCATCTGGGATATCGAGGGAATGGGGTGGCAGATTGACTCCCAAAACCGGCTCGTTCTTAACATTCCAGAAGATTACGGAAAACGTGTCTTTGAAGTCATCCGGTACGCAGGCAAAGGGGAAGGGGAGTTACTGGCATTTGCCAACTATGTGCGGTCAAAAATCCAGCAGGGCAAACCTTCCGATATGCCTTCCTCAATGACCAAAGGCGGCAAAGCCCGGTGGCAGGAAACGCTGCAAACCAAGGGCCGTCTTGGCAAAGAGGACACCGCCTACACGCAGGACATTCTAGAAATTCCCCCAAACGACTCCAAAAATCCCTACAATACCTGGTTCCGGACTTCGGCTCTGGACTTCTTCCCCGATGGAAGGATGGTCGTCTCCACTCACGGTGGCGATATCTGGATCGTCTCAGGAATCGACCAAAAGCTGGAGAACCTGGAATGGAAACGCTTCGCTGCCGGACTCTACGAACC
>CAYSOI010000842.1:0-1701 GCA_964432425.1 uncultured Opitutales bacterium
ACGGAAAACTCGATCCGGTCATCGGGCGGGACCATGAAATTCGCCGCGTCATCCGCATCCTTTCCCGCAAGACGAAGAACAATCCCGTACTGGTGGGAGAACCCGGAGTCGGGAAGACCGCGATTGTCGAAGGATTGGCCCAGCGGATTCTTCGCGGAGATGTTCCAGAATCCTTGAAAGATCGCTCCGTATTTGCCCTCGACCTTGGGTCTCTGATTGCCGGGGCGAAATACCGGGGTGAATTTGAAGAGCGTCTGAAAGCCGTTTTGCAGGAACTGACCGCCAGTGAAGGTCGTGTTCTGCTATTCATCGATGAGCTGCACAACCTTGTCGGAGCCGGAAAGACGGAAGGCTCGATGGATGCCGGAAACATGCTCAAGCCGCTTCTGGCTCGTGGTGAATTGCACTGTATCGGGGCGACCACTCTGGATGAATACCGCAAATACATTGAAAAGGATGCTGCGCTGGAACGTCGTTTCCAAACTGTGCAAGTCGATCCGCCCAATGTGGAGGACACCATTTCCATCCTGCGAGGTCTGCGGGAACGTTTTGAAATTCACCATGGTGTGAAGATTATGGACACCGCCCTTGTCGCGGCGGCCGGACTTTCTGACCGTTACATTTCGGATCGTTTCCTGCCGGATAAGGCGATCGACCTGATCGACGAAGCCTGTGCCATGATCCGAACCGACCTGGACACCATGCCCGCAGAACTGGACCAACTGAACCGCCGCATCCTGCAACTGGAGATTGAAGAAACTGCATTGGCCAGGGAAACCGATGAGGCCAGCCGCAAACGCCTCGAACCTCTGCGGGCGGAGCTGGCGACCTTACGGGAAAAGATGGACCAACTTCAGCGCAGATGGGATGCGGAGAAAGGTTCGATTGATAACATTTCCAAAATTCGTGAGTCGATTGAAACGGCTCGGCGTGAACTCGAAGAGGCCGCCCGGAAAGGGGACCTCAACAAAGCCGCCGAGATTCAGCATGCCCAAATTCCAAATCTGGAAGCTCGATTGGCGGAACTGGTCAAAAAGGAAGAAGAGAACAAAGCCGGCATCACTACAGACGAGGATCAGGAAGGTCGCTTGCTCAAAGAAGAAGTGACGCCGGAGGAAATCGCCGAGATCGTGTCCCGCTGGTCCGGCATCCCCGTAACCCGCCTGGTTGAAGCCGAAAAAGACAAATTGCTGCACCTGGAGGATCATCTGCACAAACGTGTCATTGGCCAGGACGAGGCAGTTTCGCACATTTCGGAGGCGATTCTTAGAGCCAGAGCCGGGATCCAGGACCCGGATCGGCCGATTGGTAGCTTCCTTTTCCTTGGACCAACCGGTGTGGGGAAGACGGAGTTGGCCCGAACTTTGGCCCACAACCTGTTTGATTCCACCGAGAACCTGACCCGGATCGACATGTCCGAGTACATGGAGAAGCACTCCGTTTCCCGATTGCTGGGAGCTCCTCCAGGTTACATCGGATTTGAAGAAGGTGGTCAGCTTACGGAAGCCGTTCGCCGCAAGCCGTACTCGGTCATTCTTCTGGATGAAATCGAGAAAGCTCACCCCGACATCTTCAATGTGCTTCTGCAAATCCTGGATGATGGACGCATTACCGATAGTCAGGGCCACACGGTGGATTTCAAGAATACCATCCTGCTCATGACCTCCAATATCGGCAGCATGCATTTACAGGAAGGGGTGA
>CAYSOI010000843.1:0-1692 GCA_964432425.1 uncultured Opitutales bacterium
CCTGAAAGTTGCTGAGCGTAGCGTTTTCCAAAAGGATGTCTTCCGCAGCAAATTCTGTCACATCCGCCTGCCAATCCAAAGTTACGACCTGAGCATTGGGGTCTGTAGCATCAATTTCGATAGAAGGCCGAAGCGGGCTGTAAAGGGCGTTACTGAATCCATAAAGGTGCCAGGTCGCATTGGTATCTGGATCAACAGTGAACTCCACCTCCGTGCTCGTAGCCAGGTACTTGCACTGTACCAATTGCCCGTCTTGTGCCTCTGAGGCAAATTGCCCCTGATTGACAAAAATCGTCTCCGGTGCGGCATCCAGGGAAAGGGTGGCCGTACGGGTCTCTCCCACACCCCATGCCTGATTGAAAATACTGAAGATGTAAGTTTCCCCGGGGACAAGATTCTTCATCTTCAACTTCTGAGGATCTCCGTTGAAACGCATACGATCTGAAAGCACTTGCCCTATGGCACCAGTGACTGTGGACCCTTGGCCATTGTGCTGATTTTGAAAATTTTCAGTAATCTCCCAGCCGTCCCCAGACGTCCCCGACTCCGCCTTGAAAGTTACACCATTGACCACTCGGTCCTGTGTTCCGTGAACATTTACTGCCGTGGTGTACTGGAGCCCAGACGATACCAGAGAGTCCTCATCCCCTGTTAAATGCGATACAGTCCACTCCGCAGCAGGCACATCTGCATCGGCGATCCCCAGCTCAATCTCTCCAATCCCGATGTAAGAGTTGTCCCCATTGGCCGCACTGATCAACAACTTGTAAAACTGATAAACCCCTGGCGTATCCACCACAAAGGTACGCTTCTCCCACTCCGTCCAATCCGTTTCCTCCGTCACCGTATCCACATCCACCCAGTTTGTTCCATCATGAGAACCTTGGAGCTTCCAATCCTTGGGAGAGCGTGGTGCAAAGTCAAAATGCTGATTCTGAATCGTGTACTGACTCACCTGGAGGGCTGTCCCAAAATCGTATTGAATGAAAACATTGGGCAACTCTGACTGCAGAGGCAACCAGCGGGAGGCATCCACATCTCCCCCATTATCAAATGCCAAAGGTCCAGGGTATTGCTCATGAGATTCCGAGAAAGTCACCGAACCTCCACCCGGCACCGTAAAATCTACCGCAGACATGGAACCCGCCGTGGCAAAAAACGATACCCAGCCCAACAACCAACCAACTCTCTCTGACCGCCTCTCCATCGGCTTCGACTTCAAAAAGGAAAGGTGGAATTTCTTAAACAGGGAACAAGGATGAGAATTCATAGCTAAAAGAAAAGGGGAAGGAAAGGGAAAGGCAGGATTGGGGTTAGGCCCGCACGAATAACTTAATAATGTAACCAATCGATCATGCGACTGGCAACTCATCAATCTATGTTTTTCTTTCGCCTATTCCCAACAATCTCCCCGCATTTTGCGACAATCAGGACAGCCCTAATGAACCGCGAAAGACACAAAAAACGCGAAAATGGATAACTTTAGAACCTTATTCGCCAAATGCTGTCAAAAAAAAGAAAGGATATTTCCGATGGAGTGATGGAGAGTTGAATCAAGTGCATAGAGCCCAAATCCCATCACTCCAGCATTCCAATACTCCATTACTCCAACATTTGGTTCCGGCTATGCCGGGTTAGGAACCACTGATCAACGCTAATTTCCGCTAATAATTGGAGAATACACAACCCCAA
>CAYSOI010000844.1:0-1679 GCA_964432425.1 uncultured Opitutales bacterium
CTTGACCACCAACTTCCACAACAAGTGAATAAGCAACGGAATCCTCCTCAAACAGAGCCGCATACAGGTCCGCTTCTTTAGCCACCACATCCTCCAGCAACTTTTCGTATTCAGCCAACTCTCGAATAAACCCAAGAATGACACCCTCATCCCCAGGCACAGCTTCACGAATAGTAACAGCTTCCATCAATGATGTTGGCTTCAGGAATGAGCGACCTGAAATTTCCCGCAGACCTCAAGCAACTCGTCAGGATTCGACAGAAGATAATGCGGCTTAAATTTCCCCAGAATGGAACCATCATTAAATCCCCAGGAAACCGCTGCACATTTCACACGAGCTTTGTGAGCCGCCCGAATGTCCCGGCACTCGTCTCCAATGTACAAAACATTGTTACGTCGAACCTTGTGCATGCGACGCAATCTTTTAAGCCGACCTGCTTTTTTACGAAGTTTGACCGAGCACAATTTGAAATCAAAAATGTCCAAATCATTGATCTGGAGCAACTTGGTGACGTTCTCCAGGGAGTTGGAGGTCATAATACCAAGGACATACCCCCTCTCCTTCAGCTCCTGAAGTACGGCTTCCATCCCCGCAACGATCTGCACATCATCAATCCCCTTGGCCATCTCTGCCTGAGCCCGATGCAGAATCTTGGAAATCTTCCGAATGGGAATACGCAAATGCCGAATAAACTGCCAAAGGGTGCGGCCCCGTAAAAACTCCAGTTCCCCATCCTTGATCGACCGAAATCCAAACTCCTCTGCCAATCCATTGAGTATCCGAATCGAGGGCATCAACGTATCTGCGATGGTGCCATCAAAGTCGAAAACCAGGAGGCTGCTGTTTGTTTTCTTAAACATTCAAAGGGTGGAAAAAGGTTGGGTAGGAAACGGAAGCATGATGTTAGCAAAATAACCGCGCAAGGGAAAAACAGGACTTCGGGCAATTCCTACAAAGGAAATCGACATTTTTACCACGTTGATCATTACCACATTTTTCTCAAACCTAACCAAAAACCATGAAACTCACTCATCTCCTTGCGACCTCTGCCCTCCTGCTCACCCTTTCCTTACACGGGAAAAAGAATGCCCCTGCCGATCAAATGACCTCCATTCTGGGCAAGGACCTCTCAGGCTGGAAAGTACCCTCTGGCAATGACAAGGCTGGCTGGTACTCTGTAAAAGACGGAGTTCTGCAACTGCGTAGCGGCCCCAAGAAAAAAGGCTCCGTTCTCTGGACCGAAAAGGAATACACCGATTTCGTTGTCGAATGCGAATTCCGCTTTGGTGAAGGCACCATCGACTCCGGCATCCACGTCCGCAACAAAGACCAAATCCAAATCGGCATCTCCGGCTCCCTCAAACGTGACATGACCGCCTCCCCCTACATCCCAGGCAAAGGTTATCCCGTCGAAGCCAAAAACGTAAAAAACCTTCTCAAAGCCAAAGATTGGAACCATCTCCGCATCGAAGCCAAAGGCAAAACCTACACCACCTGGCTCCAGGGAGAAAAAGTCATGACCTACACTTCCGGAAGTGCCATTCCCAAAGGCCCCATCGGCATCCAACTCCACGGCAACCGAAACATGTCCATCGACTTTCGCAACATCAAGCTGAAGGAACTGTAGTGGCACATGCTTCCAGCTTGTGATTCTCTTACTGACTCACCAGGAAGCCCC
>CAYSOI010000845.1:0-1679 GCA_964432425.1 uncultured Opitutales bacterium
GAGGTTCGATCACCCCATACTCAAGGGCACGACAGACCATGAGAAGAATGAAATGTACCTCGCAGGAATGCAGATCTTTGGCGCCGCAGCTCCCAAGATTGGGGGCATCACCCGCATTACCGCGACCGAAAAGCCTTCTCTCCATCCCGTCGATTGCCGCGTCACCCAACAAGGCATCCTGATCGAATTCAACCAACCCCTCGACATGACCAAGGCCACCAGAGCCAACTTCAAACTTCAGCGCTGGAACTACAAACGAACTCAGAAGTACGGCTCCGGACACTTCAAACTCGATGGCAAACCCGGCCAGGAAATCCTCTTCTTCGACAACGTACACCTCTCTCCCGATGGAGCCCAGCTCTTCATATCCATCCCCAAAATGAAAATCGTCCACACTCTGGAAGCCGACTTTGAACTCACGTCACTTTCTGGTCATACCCTCAAAGACAAAATCTGGTTTACCGTCCATCACTTGCCGGAATTTGATCTTCAGAAAAACGAGTTCATTCAAATCCCCCTTCGAAACTCCGCAACACGTACCACCAAAGGCCCACTCACTCCAACCGTGGCCCGAGGCAAAGAGCTCTACACAACCCTCGGCTGCGTCGCCTGCCACAGTCTCGATGGAACCGTAGCCCAGAAACCCGGCCCCACCTTCAAAGGTCTCGTCGGCAGTGAACGAAAGCTACACGACGGCAAAACACAAACCGCAGACGAAGCCTACCTCCGTGAATCCATCCTCCAACCCAACGCCAAAATTGTGGATGGCTATCAGGAAGCCGAAGTCAAAATGCCCCCCTACCAAGGGATACTGGACCGCAATCAGGTCGATTCACTGATCCTATTTCTTCAGCAACAACAGTGACTCCTCTTCATTGCCGCGATCCCGAAACAAGACTTTTACTCCAGTTCCCGAATCATCAGGTTCTGGAATTCCACAGCCGCCCTATTGCTCTGAGTTTAATCCAATCGAAAAGCTCTGGGACTTATACTATCTCTCATAATAAATTTCCGAAACTCTTTCTTGCTAACCGCCCGTTCTTTAGTCGGTTAGGAAACCGCCCCTCCGAGAACTTCGTCATGACAATTGGAAATTATTTTTAAGAACCACTATAATTCAGGATCATACAGCCAACAAGATCTGGTACGATCGAAAATTTGGATGATGTAAGTAAACTATTGGAAAGCTGATGGAGCAATTTTCGCCGCGAATTGAAATTGGTTGGAAGAGGATGTTATCGCCTTTCAGTAAACGCTTCCTTAATGAACGTTATTCTCATTAATAATTTAAATCGGTATAACATGACTTGGGAATATCGATAGGCCTAAAGGAGTCTGCACTCAGAGTTTTGTGAACTTTTACAAACACAAGCTCATTTCTGTTGAAAAGATATCGGGTTTTGTAACTCTACCACTCACTTTACTACTTTAACCCCTATATCATTATGGCAAAGGCACCTTCCAAAAAGTCCTCCATGGCATCCGCCGATCTCAAGGCGATCTATCAGGCCCTCGATAGAATCCAAGCTATCATTGAATTCAATCTCGATGGTACGGTAGTTAAAGCAAACGATAATTTCCTTAAAGCGATGGGATACGCAGCTGAGGAAATTGTTGGGCAGCATCATAGGATGTTCTGTGAACAAGATTGGTTATTCGTAGATTTTTGTGGAAACTTG
>CAYSOI010000846.1:0-1676 GCA_964432425.1 uncultured Opitutales bacterium
ACACCTCTGGCGAAGAGGACTTCCTTACCATCTTCCGTGCACAAGGCAATGTAAGTGTCCTTTCCGCTTCCTCCGCCGACCCGAAAAGTCATTTCTCCGGCTTCAGGAATGAAGATAGGGGAGACGATAATGCCGGTTTGCGGGTCCGATCCTCTTTTCGCATCCACACTACCTTCCAGCGTCGTCAGGTAATATTTTCCCTGTTTGTTGTATTCGCCTCCATGGCCGAAGAATTCATTACGACTGCCAATGATGTTTCCGAATTTTCCTTCAATCACCTTCCATTGACCGAGCTTGCCGGATTCAAAGTCAAAAGAGGCACTGCGAGTGCTGGGGGTTGCCGGTATTTTGGGTGCGGCTTTGGAGCTCTTTTTTCTGCCCTTTCCAGCGTTTCCCATGTTGATATTGATCCAGCCCATGCGAGGAGTTTCGGGGATTTCCTTCCGCCATTCCTTCAATCGGTTGGAGAGTTCGGCTACGACTTCCGGGTGTTCCTTAAAAACATTCTTTGTTTGGTAGGGATCGTCTTCCAGATTGTAGAGTTGAGCAGAAGGGGCATCTTCCCGGATCTTTCCTTCGGCGATGTCGCTGTTTACCTGTCCAGTCAGTTTCGATGCTGCCGCTCCTCCCAGAAGGTGATTTCCTATAGCTTTCCCCTGGAAACCACCCTCATCGCGATCCGGAATATACACCCATTTCTCTTTGCGGATGGTCAGGTGCCTGGGACTGTTTGGTGAGATCACCAACTCATCACGAGCAGGTTCTTTTGCCGTACCTTTGAACTCCTTCAATTGGCTGACTCCGTCCACTACCTTGTCCTCGGGAACTTTCGAGCCAGCGGCCTCCGCAAAGGTTGTGATCAGGTCGATCTGGCTGACCAGGGCAGGAGACTCTGTTCCTGCTGGTACTTTCCCCGGCCATCGAACTATGAATGGGACCCGGTGCCCACCTTCCCAGGCACCGAACTTGAATCCCAGCAGATTGCCATTCAATCGATGTCCAGCTTTCCAGGCATCCTGTCCTCCTTCATTGAGCATGCCTCCATTGTCGCTCGTAAAGACGACCAGGGTATTCTCCGCCTGACCAAGTTCCACAAGGGTATTCATCACCTCCCCGACAATCCAGTCGAGTTCATGTACAAAATCACCATAGCGGCCACATTCACTCGTTCCTTTGAAACGTGGATGCGGGGTGAACGGATGATGAATATTGGTCGTGGCCAGATAAAGGAAGAACGGTTTCTCCTTGTCCTTTTCATTGCGTTCCTTGATCCATCCGACTGCCTTCTCTGCAAAGGTTGTGCCCACATATTCATCGCGATAACGCAGGTGAGCTTTGTCCGCTCCGCCGATATTGCCTCCACCTTTGGCTGGCCACTTCTGGGTCAGGGATTTCTTGCCGTAGACAAAAGGATCCTCTGGGTCGTAATCGACCACACCATGGTTCTCCACATAGACATAGGGCGGACCACTGTTCACTGTTGGCATGCCGAAATAGTAATCAAATCCCAGCTCCAACGGCCCAGGTTTCAGAGGCTTATTCCAATCGGTCTTCCCTTTACCAAAGCCCAGATGCCATTTGCCGATCACTGCCGTGGCATAGCCTGCGGACTTCAGGACACTTGCCAGCGTTGGCCGGTCCGTCTCGATGGTCAATTCCTGAGTGTGCGGTGTCGG
>CAYSOI010000847.1:0-1668 GCA_964432425.1 uncultured Opitutales bacterium
AATGGTGATCCCATCGGAGGTGTAGTGCTTCTCACAGATGGCAAGGATAATGCCGGGATCGACGTATCCGGCATGGTAGGTCGTTACAAGGAAGCTGGCATCCCCATCAATGTCGTCGGCATAGGCGATCATCGTCCGGAAGGAGACCTGGAAGTCCAGTTTGATGACCATGAAATCGAAGGAGTCGCCCGTGAAGAAACGCAAATCCATGCCACCGTTACCAATCATTTTAATCATCCCGTTCAAACCACGGCTACACTTCTGGATGGGAATCAGGTCCTTGCCAGAAAGCCTGTCGAACTGGAAAGAAAAGAGAGCCAGAAATTGACCTTCACCTACCTTCGCGAAACGGCTGGGGCCCGAAACCTACGAATTTCCCTCGATAGCCCTTCCACAGACTCCAATCCCTCCACAGACAGTGACTTTGCTGTGGCCATGATTGAAGCTCCAGAGGAATTTCGTTTCCTGTATTTATCGGATCGCATGAACCTGAACCATCGGTTCCTCAAGAACGTCCTCGCTCCAGAAGAACGGGTCCAGTTTCATTCCTTGATCCAACTTGCCGAAGACAAGTTTTTGCCTTTCGGAGAGGACATCCCTTCCAAATGGCCGGAAAAGCCGGAGTTTTTTAACCGGTTTGATGTATTGATGGTGGATACCCATCTGCTTCAAAACCTGCCAGAACCCCTGGTGCAGGGAGTGATCGATTTTGTCAGCCTTCGGGGAGGCGGACTCTTGCTCTTCGGACCTTCGGAGGCTGCCCGCGAGAAGCTCGGCCCCCTTCTGCCTGTAGCCCAAACCTCCACCGAAATCCCCAGAGAAAACCGCCAGATTGAGATCGACCCGGACCCCATTTTTCCAGCCGACCAGGATCTGGATCACATGAAGCTGTTCCTCCCTGCAAAGCTTCCTGCCAACCTCGCTACCCAATTGAAAATTGCTGCACGGGAAGCCGCCAGTCTTCGCACCAGTGCTGGTTCTGCCCTGGCCCTGCAAGCCTATGGTGCAGGCAAATGTGCCTATTGGGCTACCGAACACGATTGGCGATGGGCCATGAAGGATGAAGAGGGCTCCGCAGCTCACAAGACCTTTTGGTATGGCTTGGTTTCCTGGTTGGGAACCGGAGGCGAAGACCGCATCCGGGTGGAGTCTGCCAATCAAGTTCATGACATCAGTAACGCCATCGACCTCGATTTGGAATTGCTGGGAGCGGATTACGCCCCCTCCGATGACGCCTTGGTCGAAGCCATTCTGGAAGACCCCCAAGGCAAGACCCAACGCATTCAATTGTTTCCCAGTTCCAATCAACCCGGTCACTACAAAGCCGCCTTTGCCGCCGCCGAAACCGGAGATTACAAAGTCAAATACCGCTGCTCTTTTCCTGACTCCGAAGCCATTGAACACGAGGTCTTCTTCGGCGTAGGCAGTCAGGGCGGCGAAACCCAGGATGTCTCATTTGAAGAAGGTTTTCTACAAGACCTGGCCCGACTTACCGGAGGAAAGTATCGCCATTACTCCAAGATGAATACCACTGACTGGCAACTCTCCAACACCCTCCCCAAAGCCCAAACCCGAATTTCCCTGACTGACAACCTCCTGTTTCTCTGCCTCCTCGCCGGTTTGATCGGCTCCGAATGGATCTTCCGCAGGCAATCGGGACTACGGTAA
>CAYSOI010000848.1:0-1658 GCA_964432425.1 uncultured Opitutales bacterium
ACTTGGCGACCACCGTGAGAAAAGACGGATGCTTTGCCATCTCGGCCGTGATCGGGCGCGAAAACTAACAGCGTGTTGTCATCAATTCCGAGTTCCTTGAGCTTCCGAAGAATCGCGCCGAGTGAATCGTCGATCCACGCTTCACCAGCCACTTGGCTGTCGGGATCGAAACCTTTTTTAGCGATTGTTTTGAGCAGCTCTGCGCGAGGTGTCATGACCTCTGGAAGGCTTTTCACTTCTCCCTCTCCGGTGATGAGCGGGTGATCCATGGATTTTCGCCAGGACTTATCCGGCCCGTGCAGAAGGGTGCTGCAAAGATGAAGATAAAAGGGGCCGTCCTTGTTCTGTTCAATGAATTCCAGAGCTGCCACCGTCGTCCACTCTGCATTGTGCATGGCATAGGGAGGATGGATGTTCTCCGGGTAGACGTTCTTCGCCCAGGAAAAGCCCAACGTTTTGAGGTAACGACGCATCCAGCGTTCGTTGTGTTTTAACTGAGCTGAGGTTTCCGGCCCAGGAGTCGAGTCTTTTGGAATGTTGATCCACCCGTCTTTGCCTTTGTAAAACTCCGGAAAATCCAACTTGGATGTGAGGTGAAATTTCCCGACAAATCCGGTGGTATAACCGGCTTCACGGAGGACATTCCCAACGTTCATGTTATCGCGTTCCAGTGCGACATTGAAATTGGGAAGCCCTTGATTCTCTTTGCCACCGACCGCTTCGGTGTAGAGTTTACTATAAGAGTTACCTGCAAAACGACCGGTCAGGAAGCTGTATCGAGAAGGGGTACAAACCGAGCTGCTGACGTAGGCCCGAGTGAACTTCATTCCTTCCTCTGCCATGCGGTCGAGATGGGGAGTGTAGGTATCGCCCCCAAATGCGGCGATGCTCGATGGGTTCTGATCATCGATCAGAAACAAGATAATGTTAGGGCGATTTCCGCAAGCGGCTGTGGCAACTATTGCCGACAAACAGAAGATCCAAAATGCAAAATAGGATTTCATGGTGAGATTAATCAAGTGCAAGTGTGGTGGAAGGCAAATTGCGTTTCGGATCTCGATGCATGTTTTTTCAGAACGGTTGAAATAACCCATTGGAATGGGCGTGAGTGGCGTTGGCTTGTGAAAGCCAGACCGCCCATTCCGTTCGAGTGCAATGACTTGTTCGCAATTATGGCAGCCGTTTGCCGGTCTTTGCGTCAAAGCGGGCCAGGATTTCTCGCGGATCTTTCATCCCCGATGCTTTCTCAGATTCCGTCATCTCTATTTCCCGGTCGAACACCACCCATAGCTCACCTTCGTAAGCTCCGATCGCTTCCGTTATGGGCCCCACCGCTGACGCGTAATCAGAGGCAGGGTCTTCGACTTTGATACGTATGACCGGGACTCCGTCGTGAGATTCCGCAAACATCTCATAATCCATTTGGATCTTTTCCTTCAGCTCAGCTACGAGCACCATAGATTTGGCCAGAGATGCATCGTTGAGTCCCTCGCTGCTGACCGGCGAATCTGAACATCCAACAAGGCACAAAACTGACAGTGCCGATAATACAGTGAGTCTTTTCATAGTTTTCTCTTCTCGTGTTAACGGGACCAACCTGGGATACGCAGCGTTTGATTAGTAGCAAACTTGTTTGTGGAGAGTCAAATATGGAGTCG
>CAYSOI010000849.1:0-1654 GCA_964432425.1 uncultured Opitutales bacterium
ATACATGTCCCAGGGTTTATCCACTGGCCTGAAAGGATTGCACCGCAAGAGATCGATGCACACGTCCACATCATTGATTGGTTCCCCACCCTGGCGAAGATCATTCGTTTCCAGCCTGAACCCAGGATCAAATGGGATGGACTGGACTTGAGTCCACTGCTCTTCGAGAAAGGTTCACTCCCTGATCGGGATCTTTACTGGATCTGGGCCTCAAACATCAATCGGTGGGCCTTGCGTTACCAAGACTGGAAGATCGTGCAATATGGACGCGGTGAACCGAAGCAGGAGGATTGGCAGTTATTCAATTTGGCCAATGATCAGGAAGAGAAGAAAAATGTGGCTGCGGATAATCCGGAAAGGGTGAAAGAACTTCATGAGCGGTTCCTGGTTCAACTAAGCAAAGATTTGAAGTAGTGGAGGGGAAGGAGTGTTGGAGTGATGGGGAGGGATGCCTAATATTTGTTCGGAAATTATACTTTGGGTTTAGGAGATAGGTCGTATAGGACGCATAGGTCGTATACGACCTATAAACGGGTGAAAATGTCGGCGATTTGCTGACTATTTTTACGGTTTCCAAATTGCCATTCTGGTTTAGGGTTGGGGGCAGATGGTTGAAATTGGAAAACAAAATGAACTAGAAATCGTCAATGCATCGCCTCAGGGGCTCTATCTGGATGGCGGGGACGATGAAGACATTCTTTTACCCAAGGCACAGGTTCCTGAGAATGCTGAAGTGGGCGATACAATTTCGGTGTTCGTTTATTGCGATTCGGAAGATCGTCCCATTGCGACGATGAAAACTCCACTTGCGACTGTGGGCCAGTTCGCCTCGCTCAAGGTACTCGAAGTCAATCGAAAGATCGGGGCTTTTCTCGACTGGGGATTGGAAAAAGATCTGTTGCTCCCTTTTGGTGAACAAAATGAGCGTGTGCAAGCAGGAGAGAAGGCGGTCGTCTATATCAAAATTGATCCGCAAAACGGTCGTATCGTAGCCAGTGCAAAGCTTCGCCGCTTTCTTAGTCCCTACAAACCGATGTACAAGGTCGGTGCTGAGGTTGAACTGATTGTTTGTGAGGAAACGCCTCTGGGCTACAATGCGATTGTCGAGAGAGCTCACATGGGTCTGCTTTACAAAAGCGAGATGACTGATCGTCTTGATTACGGCCAAACGTTGAAAGGATTCATCAAAGATGTTCGACCCGATGGAAAGATTGATTTACGTATTGGAGAAGTGGGTCACAAGCGGGTATTGTCGGTAGCCGAGGATATCTTTGCTGCTCTGGTCGAGGCTGGTGGTAAGCTTCCTTTTCATGATAAATCAACACCTGAAGAGATCCGAAAGCACTTAGGGATCAGCAAGAAAGCTTTCAAACAAGCGATTGGGTCGCTCTATAAACAACGAAGAATTCAAATAGAAGACAGCGGTATCAAGCTGGCTGAGGGATAATCAGGAAGGGGCTTCGCCGTGGTCAGTCAACAAATCCTGGCATTAATTCGGGCAATTTCCTGAAATGAAAAAGGCCCCAAAGGGGCAGTCCAATGTTTCATGGTTTTCCTTTGATCAGAGTGCTTTCGTTGCTGAAAGTTCAGTCGTTTTAGGCCGTTCTTACCAATCGATTGGTAAGAAACATAGATCCCTAAATATCCCAGAGGG
>CAYSOI010000850.1:0-1646 GCA_964432425.1 uncultured Opitutales bacterium
TGGTGACCAAGCAGGGTTGTCTCCGCGATGCTCTGCAAACTGAAACCGCCCAGAGAGAATACGAGAAGAAAGAAGGACAGGGTAATGAGCATGGGGACTCTCCCGATCTCCAGCCAGACGAAGAATTTGGTCATTCCGTGCATCTCCGGTCCGTTGAGGTCGACTTCGCCACTGGGATCGAGACCGAAGTCGAAATCCGGCAGGGCATTTTCAATGACTCCAGAAATGGCCGCCCCGAACATGGTGGAAAGCAACTCCAGGATAGCGATCAGGATCAATAAGGTGAACGCAATGGAAAAGAGAAGATTGCCCGGTGCTGTGAAGAATTCATACATTGATATTATGATAGTTCAAAGGGTCGAAGTTTCCTGCAAGGTATAAATGGTTATGTTTGAGTAATATTTATTAGCTATAATCTTCGATGACGGTCTCCTTTGTACCGGGTTGGAGCCATCGGATTTGAAAATTCTTTTTCTTATTCACACCTAGAATAAAACTACCTTGCCGGATGAATCCCTCCCTGACCTGGCCGTTGTCTTCAATTTGCACGTAATGGACAGTTTGGTTTTCTGTGGAACGCCAGAGGAACGGCCCCTTTCGGAACGCTCTGAATTCCAATTTCAGGATTTTATAACCCTTTTCTTTGGCCCATTCCTGAATGTTCTCTCTGGAGGATGTGAGCACCGTGTAACCCAACCATATCATCAATGCGATGATCCCACCTATAATTAAGATGGCTTTCAGTTCATCAGGCATGATTGGTGGTATCCGGGTGGTAGGGATTAACTATTTCTCCAGCTCTTTAAGGCGGGCTTCGATACGGGCACGGCGGTTGAGTTGGGCGAGTTCAAGGAGCCCGGCAGATTCTTCTGCAGTGGCCTGGATGGAGGAGCGACGGACGCCGGTAGTTTCCTGAATAACTCGTGAGAAGGTACGTTCGGCAAGGTCGGCCTTTTCTTTGGCAGAAGCTCCTGCGGCACCTGCAATGTCACTATCCTGGCCGGAGTTCTGAGCTTTGGCTTCTGCCTGGGCTTGCTCCCTTTGGAAATCGAAAAGTTCGTCTTCCATTTCGTTCCGTTTGGCAACCAATCCGGTAACGGCTTGCTCCAGTTCCTGGATGAGGGCAGAACATTCACCAAGTTGTGTCTCCAGGGCAGGGAGTTGGTCCTCAATGTCAATTTGGCGACTGACTGCGACTTCCACCAAGTCTTTGCGGCCTTGAGAGAGTGCAGTGTCTATTTGTTCGGTGATTTGATTGTGCTCATTGTTGAGTTTGGAAATGGCCTTGGTGACATGATGCTTCTGAGCGGTGATTTGTCCCATTTCCGCACGAACTTCGTCGATGGCGTCGTCGACTTCCTCAATGGCTTGCTTCAAGATGCCTTCGGGGTCTAGACCTTCGAGTTTCGAGACAATGGAGTTGGCGGTGCCTGCAATAATGCGGCGAATACGTGAGCTGATACTGTCTTTCATTGTATGATAGGTGTGGTTTAAGAATTCTGAGAACTGGTATCCGGGAGCAGGGCTGCGAGTTCCTGGATGGTATTGAGCCGGTTCTTCATGAGGTTGGGATTGTAAGTGGGGCTTTTGGTGGTCAGTCCCATTCGGAGTAGACTTTCGACCAGCACTAGACACTGGTCGAATAA
>CAYSOI010000851.1:0-1645 GCA_964432425.1 uncultured Opitutales bacterium
GGAGCGTGTTCGGTCAGCTTTACATATCCATCGATGTCATCCGGTCGCAGAGCTTCTTCGAACCAGGTTACTTCATAATCTGCCAGCATCTTTGCGGTTTCGATGGCCCATTTGTAACCATGTGGCCAAAAGGCATCGGATCCTCCGGCATCGACCATCAGTTCATTGTCCGGGCCAAGGGTGTCGCGGGCCGCTTTGATGATGGCTTCATCCGTTTTACGATCTACCCGGCCAAAAGGTCCCCAGCCAATCTTGAAAGCCCGGAATCCTCTGGCCATTCCATCTTCCAAAGATCGCCGTAACTTGTCGGGCTCCTCCATCAGCAACGAACCGTAGGGTTTGATTGACTCCCGATGACGGCCTCCCAGAAGACGGCTGACTGGTTGTCCTGTGACCTTCCCAAGGATGTCCCAAAGGGCGATGTCGATCCCGGAAATGGCATGCGTTATCGCTCCGCCACGACCTTGCCAGAACGTCTGCTGGTGCAAGTTCTCCGAAGTCGCCGCTGGATCCAGTGCCGAGGCTCCGATGAGAAAGGGTTTCATTACAGCCATCGACCCTTCAATCAACTTGGCTGACGTGAAAACACTGCCCAATCCTGTCACCCCTTCGTCCGTAATGACTTCAACCAGCGTGTGCAGATTATTTTCCGAATCGAGGAACTTCTCATCCCAACCCCCATCAGGCGTAGCACCTCTCAAAGGCAGCAATCGGATATCACGGATCTTCATTGGCCGTCATCCAAACTGTGATGAGGTCTGTAGGCAAATCAAAATCCGATTCAAATGAATCTACTGTTCAGCCTCCACTTTTATGTCAATAATTGCCTCTCAAACTATTTTCATTATTCTTACAATATGCAAACCAGAGACATCATTTCCGAAGATTTAAAGCGTTCTGTCATTGCCGTCCCGCCCTTGGCCCGAAACCCTGACAGAAAACAGAGCCTGGAAGAAAACCGAAAAATCATTCGGCACATTGAAGCAGGGGGAATTCGCACCTTGTTGTACGGCGGTAATGCCAACTTTTACCACATTTCCCTCTCGGATTACGTGGAGACCCTGGCCATCATTTCGCATGAATCAGGGCCAGACACCTGGGTGATCCCTTCCGTCGGTCCAGCCTACGGTACCATGATGGATCAATTGGCGGTCCTGAAGAACTTTACATTCCCCACCGCGATGGTTCTGCCCATGCAAGGCGTGACCACCGATGAGGGAGTAGCCACCGGCTTCCGTAAATTTGTGGAAGCCTATGAGAAACCTGCCGTACTCTACATCAAGTTCGAAGGTTTCATCGAACCGGAAACGGTCCGTAAACTGGTACAGGACGACTTGGTTTCCTGGATCAAATACGCCATTGTTCGGGAAGATCCCGCCCACGATCCTTACCTCGAAAAACTCGTCAATCTGGTCGACCCCAATCTCATTGTCAGCGGCATTGGAGAACAACCCGCCATTCCCCACTTGGAGAAGTTCAAACTTGCCGGATTTACCACCGGTTGTGGATGTCTCGATCCAGCTCAATCCATGGCCATGCTACGAGCCCTTCAATCTGGAGATTCCAAGAAAGCCCTCCAACTCCGCAAACATTTCCAACCCCTCGAAGACCTCCGCAACGCCATCCACCCCATCCGTGTTCTTCA
>CAYSOI010000852.1:0-1643 GCA_964432425.1 uncultured Opitutales bacterium
CCTGGAACCAGCGGACGTCCGGACTCCCCAAAGATCAAGACCATGGAGACCGTGGCCAAGGAAAAGGGTTTTCGGACCCATGTTCCTGATTGGCGACAAGTTCGGGCGGTTCCCAAGTACCGGGCCGGGTTGCTCAAAAAAGAAGGTTGGCTTGACCCGGAAAGACTGATCCTGGCCGGTTCCAGTCTTGGTGGTTTGACCGTTTCCCGAATCGCAGAAACAAGAGAAGTGGATGGCCTTTTCCAACTCGTCCCTGTTCTCAACGAACGCTTCGACGCTTCCAGTTTCACTTCTCCCAAAGCCAAAGACAATGTCATCATTCATGCCTGGGATGACGAATACACCGAGCCCGTACATGTTCAGGTCTTCGCTACCATGCTGGAGAATGCACGGCTGCACATTCTGCCTGGTCGACATTCCCTGAAGGATCATCTGGCTTTCATCGCCAGAGAGTTTGCAGACTTTCTGGATCGGGTGTCGGAGCAAGAGAGATGAATCCCTTAATCATTTTTTCACATTTGATGGTCGAAAGTACTCAACTTTGGCAAATGGATAATCTTTCAACGCTCGGTCCAGAGTCAGCAATGTCAGGTTGTGAACTTGTGCGGTTCCCAGAATGATCTCGTCCGCCGGATCTCTTGTTGGCAGGTCCAATAGTTTCATTGTTGCAGAGATCACTTTGGGAGTCATTGGGAGAATGGTTACATTGATGGAACAAGCAGTCTCCAACCAAACACTCAGGTCCATTCCCAAATGGAGTTTTCCCAGTTGGTTCTTTTTGCCAATTTCCCATAAACTGATATCACTGATTCCGAACGCCTCTTCTGAATCTGCAAGGATCTTCTGAAGTTTGTTGGGGATCGTTTCTGGATGGACTAAGCCTCCATACCAGACACTGGTATCCAGGAGATACTTCATTTAGCCGCATCCCACTCCAATGAAATTGGCGACTCCAAATCTTCAGGAAGGGTGCCTGATCCTTGCATTGCCCCCAGCAAAGGTTGTTTCTGTTTTTCAGGGACGATTCTCCCCACGGGTTGGCCTCTCTTAAGGATTTGTACAGTCTCTCCTTCTTCCAGCCATTTAGAGATCTTACTAAACTGATTCCGAACCTCACGTACTGATGCAGTCTTCATTGTGATACAATTGTCTCACGAGGTGGTTTTGTCAAATCACTTCGACTTCTTCTTTTTCTTCTTGGGCTTTGAATCAGCACTTTTGTTTTCGCTCTTCCAAAGGACAATATTCTCCACGTCATTATTCGATTTCGGACCTTCGGTACTTCGGCCTTGTTTTACATCTTTGGTCAATTTGGCCAGGAGTTCGGCTACGATTTCAGGTTTGGAGGGGTAGAGATTGTTCTTTTCGCCAACATCGGTTTCCATGTCGTAGAGTTGACCTTTGGGAGAGCCTTTAGGAACTTGGTTTTCTTTGGGAGAAGTCCAGCCGCCTGAGGCTTTAGCTAGGAGCAGTTTCCATTTGCCGGAGCGGTAGGCAAAGTGACCGGAGAAGGAGTGGTGAATGACGCCTTCACGTGTGGAGACTATGGGTTTTGCTGAAAGGGCAGGGAGGAAGCTGACGCTATCTTCGCAGGTGCCTTTGGGGAGTTCTTGATCCAGGATGTCAGCGGTGGTGGCGAAGAG
>CAYSOI010000853.1:0-1637 GCA_964432425.1 uncultured Opitutales bacterium
CCGGGGGCAGTCGTTTATCAGGATCTTGGATTATGTGAGGTCTGAAGGGAAGTAGGGGGATGGTTGGAAGCCTGGGTGTTGGTATTTGGCAAAGGAATGAAAGGCAAAGGAATGGAGGGAGATGTGTCTCTTCTGGCACACCTTTCATGGTACAAATTCCAAATCAAAAGAATTCCCCAGATGTCGTTTCACTTGTGGGGCTACTGGCTATAATGCCTCCGGCATAGGGTGGGGTGTTTGACCCTGGAGTATGGACTTGTGAAACTTCCGTTCACTCCAGCCTGCGGCGAGACGCTTTAGCTACTTTTGGTATCCTGGGAGGGCGAAGAAGGAGTGGAGAGGTTTTGCATCGGTTTGGTTCCAAATGTGTACGGTGCCGTTGAAACTGGAGGAGGCTACGCGTTTGTGGGTTGGGTCAAAGGTGATGGCGAGGAGCCAATCCTGGTTGCCTGTAAATCGATTCTTTGTCTTGCCGTCGTGGAGGTTGTATTCGTAGGCGGTCTTGTCGTTGGAAGCGATGAAGAGGCTCTTTTCTTGAGAAAGAATTTTGTGGGCACTGTCTCCAAATCGGTGGACGTCTCTGCTTTTTTTGCCGTCCGAGATTCGCCAGAGGGCTAGAAGCTTGTCGTCGCTGGTGGAATAGACTTGGTTGCCGTCCGGGTGAAAGGCGACTCCATTGACGGGGCCGGAATGTCCGGAGTAGGTGACGATGCGTTTTCCGCTTTCCAGATCAAAGACTTTGGCGGTCTTGTCCCGGCTTCCAGAGGCGAGTCTTTTGCCGTCAGTACTCCATGCAATGGTGTTCACCCAGTCCGAATGGTTGGCGAAAGTTTTGTGAATTTTCCATTGCTGTTGGTTCTTTTCAAAGACACGGATTCGGCCATCTGTGGAGGCGGTGGCCAACTTGTTGCCATCGGTTGCAAATCGGACGTCGAGAGCGACATCGGGAGTTCGGGCAATGACATCTAGGAGTTTACCGGTGGTTGCGTCGAGAATCCGAACTTCTCCGTAAAGTCCAGGAGCTCCGCAGGCAACGGCCAGCCATTTTCCATCTGGAGAGAGATCGATGGCGTAGGTTCGTTCTCCGATGTTGCCGATGCGTCGAAGGAGTTGGCCATCCTTTGGATTCCATACGGTGATCTCATGGTAGCCACCGACAAAAAGTTCCTCACCATTTTGACTAAAGGCTAATGCCAAAACGGGGATGTGAGTGGGGTAGTTTTCCGGTGCTTTGGGATGAATGGCTGGCGGGATAATGGAGGCCAGCGAGGCGTTGGGTTCGCCATCAAATTTTGCTCCTTGTTCAATCCATCTTTTGAACAGGGCAATTTGTTCCTTGGACAGGGGATCCGCATCCAACGGCATGCGTTCGTCCTCATCCTCGGTAATCAATCGGTAATACACTTCACTTTGGTCCAGGTTGTTGGGAGTGAAGCCTGGATGATCTCCGGCACCTTTGGCAATGGCCCTCGCATAGGTGTCGACCCGGTACTTGCCCTTGGTTTTCTTGGGGCCGTGGCAGGATTGGCATTTTGTGAGGAGAATGGGAGCAATGTCCTTGCTGAAACTAACGGGTGCTGCCTGAACTTGTTGGCCAAGCAGGCAGGTAAAGAGAATGGTGAAAAATGACTTCATTA
>CAYSOI010000854.1:0-1633 GCA_964432425.1 uncultured Opitutales bacterium
AACCGTCTCATCCCTACATTTGGGTGGCTTGTCTTCTTCTTCCAATGCCCCTTTTCTTAAAAGTTGGGATGACTTTCAGGCGAGATAAGTCCTATAAGACGAATAGGACCTATTTAATAATATGATCCGAATACTCCCGCTTGCCCTTCTGCTCTTTACCACTGCCCTCTTCGCAAAACTGGAGGTTGGCACTGCACTGGTTGACATCACGCCCAAGGAGTGGCCGTTGACTCTGCGGGGAGCCTTCTTTCCCAAACCAGCAGAAAAGGCTCATGACCCTTTAAATGTTCGGGCAATGGCTTTGAAGAATGGTGACGGGAAAGCGGTCATTGTGATTGTGGATACTTTGGGGTTGGGGCGAGATGTAGTGGATGAGGTGAAGGCCAGAGCTGCGGAGAAGACTGGGTGGTGTACACAGGAAATGTTGATTGCAGCTACGCATACGCATTCGGCTCCAAGCAATCGTTCCTTTGGCCCACCTCCGCAGATGGCTTATGGGAAGCAGGCTCAGGATGGGATGGTCGAGGCAATTGTGAAAGCCGTGGAAAACCTGCAGCCAGGGTCTGTGGGTTGGGGTGAAGATGAAGAGCCGAGTGAAGTGTACAATCGACGTTGGTACATGCAGGAAGGGAAAATGCCGCTGAATCCGTTTGGCAAGTTGGACAAGGTGAAGATGAATCCAAACCGGAACCACATTACGACTCCCGCTGGGCCAACAGACCCGACCGTGGCCGTTCTGTACGCCTTGGATGCTCGGCGAAAACCGCTTGGTTTGCTGGCGAACTACCCGTTGCATTACGTGGGAGCGATCAACTATGGGGAACGGATGGCCTCAGCGGACTACTTTGGCGAGTTTTGCAGGGTGGTGCCGTGGAGGTTTCGAGCGGCGGGTATTGATCAGTTTGTGCCGATGCTTTCCAACGGGGCTTGTGGAGACATCAATAACATCGATTTTACCGGGACAAGAGCTCCTCGTGAACCTTTTGAACAATGCCGTATTGTGGCAGCGAAGGTTGCGGATGCGGCATGGCGAGCAACCCGAGGCATGGAGTTTCATTCCGATGTTCCTGTCGGCATGAAACAAAGAGAAGTTCCTCTTCAATGGCGTAAACCATCAAAGGAATTACTGGCCCGCTCCGAGAAGATCAATGCCATGAGCAAAGAAGAGCAGAATGAACTTCCAAGGCTGGAGCCATTGTATGCCCGCCGAGTCGTGAATCAAAACCAACGAACAGGCCATGCGGATTGCCTGGTGCAGGCGATTCGGATTGGTGATCTCGCCATTGTCACCTTTCCTTTTGAGACCTTTGTGGAGATTGGCTTGGAGATCAAAAAGAAGAGCCCATTCAAGCAAACCATCGTGATTGAGCTGGCCAATGGTTCCTACGGCTATCTTCCAACTCCCAAGCATCATGAACTCGGAGGTTACGAAACCTGGTTAGGCACCAGCAAAGTCCAGAAAGATGGTTCAGATATCCTGACAAAAAATCTCTTGGAGATGTTGGAAGAATTGTACGAAGAATGATGCATGGTCCGGCTGAGCGGACGCAATTGTTGGAGTAATGGAGTATCGGAGTGATGGAGTGTTGGGATTTAGAGCATCTCTCATAGAAAAGCTTCCGAAACTCATTAT
>CAYSOI010000855.1:0-1632 GCA_964432425.1 uncultured Opitutales bacterium
CCTAGGGCGGCAGAGCCGCAACCAAAGATGATTTGAGTAAAGTAGCTTCACGGCAATTATGGGGTGAAAGGTCACCATAACATTACACCACACATAATCACCATGAAAGCATTCCTGAAAAAGCATCAGAAAAACATCTTTGGGTCAATCAATGGATGGGATCGTTTATCGATTAGAGGGACCATTCGCTGGCTAAGCAGCCTGGCGGGTATTGGCAGTTACCTCTCGATCAACAGGATTCTGCACAAGGATTTTGGCCAGTGGGCAGAATCCATGACCGAAACTATCCGCAGTAGCTGCAAGGCCGTAGCCGATCAGCTGAACATTGAGAAGCGCTACCTTCAAAGCAGTGCATTGAACAAAGAAGCCATCGCAAAAGAGATTGCCCGAACCAATGGGATTGAGTCCGGTCCGATTTGTATGCTCAGTGTAGTCGAGCCCAGTTACTCTCCATCAGTGGTGGGCAATCGGTCCTCCCAAAAGCTTGAGATACAGATGCGTCATCGCCGGTGCATCTGGCTATACTTTTACTTCAATGATCCGAACTGGGGTCTGGGACATTTTCGCCTACAAACCTGGCTACCCTTTACCATAAAAGGCTGCCTCAACGGTAGGGAATGGCTATCCCGCCAGATGGATCAACAGGGCATCGACTATATCCAATCCGATAATTGCTTTCGCTGGATCAGTGACATTGACAGGGCTCAGGAGTTGTTCGACCAACAACAGCGTCTGGACTGGAACGAAGCTTTTGAGAACCTGGCCTTTCCTTATTTTGGAGTAATGAAGGAGGTCTTTGGAGAACAACCCCTGGAGTACTATTGGTCGGTTGATGAGTCCGAATGGGCCACCGATGTGATGTTTCGTAAAACCGAGGACCTGGATCGGTTGTTTCCGCTGTTGACCCGCTATGGGATGGATGTGACCGACAGTGCCAACGTGTTGCGTTTTCTGGGCAAAATCCCCTCCTCTGCCCCTATGCCGGGCAGGCTAACCGGAGACCTTCGCAGCAACCGTCGCCGACGTTACGAAGGTGTTCGTGTGAAGCACTGGTATGATCGCAACTCGATAAAAATGTACAACAAAGCCGGGAATGTGTTGCGGGTGGAAACTACGATCAACAACCCACGTGGCTTCAAGGTGTATCGAACCGATCCCGAATCGCCACAGGAGCCCGGAAAATGGACCAAAATGAGAAAAGGGATTAGTGACATACATCGCCGCAGTGAGGTTAGCCAGAAAGCCAACGAACGATATCTGGAAAGTCTGGCCGCCTGCGAGAGTGAAATGACATTAAAGCAATGCACGGAATCGGTCTGCCAAAGAACCCGCCTGGGCAAACAGCCAATCCGAGCGATGAATCCCTGGAACAGCGAAGATTATCGACTGATCGAGTTTTTGGCACAAGGGCAATGGGAGATAAACGGGTTTCGCAATAAAGACCTGACTGCTTTCATTTTTGATTCATCAGAAACGCACCGGACCGCAAAGCAAAAATCCAGTAGATCGACACGACTGATTCGGATGCTTCGAGCTCATGGCCTGATCAAAAAAGTTCCTAGAACCCATCGCTATATGTTAACCGATAAAGGCTATTCGATAACGGCTCTAATCAAAGCCTCCTCCCCAGTT
>CAYSOI010000856.1:0-1629 GCA_964432425.1 uncultured Opitutales bacterium
CTACATTGAGAGTGTCATTCGTAATGGCTATGAATACCATGTATGGACCATCGACAATGTGAAGACCGCCAGACGTTTCAAGAAATGGGGAGCTCATTCCATAACCACCAATGTGCCTGGACTAATCCGAAAGCAGCTTGCCGAGGAATGATCTTCACCCGTGGAGGACCAGCCTATGAGGCGGTGATTACGGTTGCTGGATGATTCACCTGGCGAAGGGTTTGCATTGGTCGTATAAGTCTTATAGGACCTATATATGGCGGGCAAAGTAGCAGCGGCGTCTCGCCTCTGTTTTCCAAAGGCATTGCTCCGGGCATAGAAAAGGGTCAGTCCGAGTACGCATGATCTTGGTTATCCACCTAGTTGGGGCCTACTTTTTTGTCTTTGAGCTCTTCCGGCGATTGGCCTTCAGTCCGGCTTTGGGATAGGAGTCTAATGCCGCCTGGAGTTTCTTGCGGGCGGCTTGTGCGATGTTGTTAGCTGAATCTGTGGCGATTGGATTCTTTTCCAGGACATCTTTGTTGGTGTCGTAGAGTTTGCCGTTGTCGTAAAGTTTGTAGCGTTTTTCTCGGGTGAAGCGGACTTCGTAGTGGCTATACTTGTTATTGTACTTCTTGGAGGAAGGGCGGGGGAAGTAGTAGCAGTAGATCCATTCACGTTTTTTGCCGGGTTTGCCCTGGCATTGAGGCCAGAAGCTCCAGCCATCGCCATCTTTGATCTCTTTAGGGGGAAGGTCTGCGGCTTCGATCATGGTTGGGAAGAAGTCGGAGAAGCATACGAGGTCGTCGATCACTTGTCCTCCTTTGACTTTGCCGGGCCAGTTGGCGATGAAAGGGACGTGGGTGCCGTAGTCGTGGGTGAAGCCTTTGCCGCCTCGGATCTGTTGGCCGTTGAGTTCGGAAACCAGGGAGTCATGAGTGCCGTTGTCGCCTGTGAAGAGGATGAGGGTGTTGTCGCGGAGGTTGAGTTCTTCAAGGGTGTTGGTGAGGCGTCCCATGTTTTTGTCGATGTATTGGACCATGTCGACGAAGTTGCTTTTCTTGTCCTTGGAATTTGGGTCTTTGCTGTCTGGCGTTACTGGGAAAGGGCTGTGGGGCAGGATCATTGGGAAGTAGGCAAGGAAGGGCTGGTCTTTGTTGTCCTTAATGAAATCGATGAGGAAGTTGGTGGTGACGTCCGGTCCGTAAGTGCCTTCGGGCAAGTCCAGGATCTTGCCGTCCTGCATGAGGGATGGATTCCAGTAACGTTCGCGGGCAGTTCCGGGGATGTTCCAGAGGCAGTAGGTGTCAAACCCGGCTTCCTTCGGGGAGATCCCGCCGCTGCCTGTCAGCAATTGCCATTTCCCAGCGACTGCCGTGGCGTAGCCATGCTTCTTAAAGTAATTCCCAAACGTTGGCTCTCCTTTCGGATAGATCCCGAAGTCGTAGTAGTTGAATACATTCGACTTGCCCGACATCAGGTTGACTCGACTTGGAGTACACAAGGGAGTCGAATGGCAATTCTCAAAACGAATTCCCCCTTCGGCCAGAGCATCCAGATGCGGCGTAGAGTACTCCTTGCTGCCATACGCACTGAAGCATTCAAACCCCACATCATCACACATGACGAGGAGGATGTTCGGCTTCTTCG
>CAYSOI010000857.1:0-1619 GCA_964432425.1 uncultured Opitutales bacterium
CATGTATTTGATTCATTAGTGAGCCTCGGTTTTGGATATTATAAAATGACGGTCGTTTCGGCGAAACGCCCCTACCGTTCATTGGACCAGATGGTAGGGTCAACTCGCCGAGTTGACCGAATTTCCGGCTCAGTTTTCGACAAAGTCGCAACTGGCTCCAACTTCATTGGGCACCTGATAAACACCACCTTCCACTCTGGCGGGAAACTCAAAATATTCCCGGAGGTGGGGGATGTATTCGAGGAACACCTTCTCAAGACCGATGGATATGTGATTAAAGAGAACAAGGTGTTGGTGAATTTGGCCCATATCCCCGACGTGGGGAACCACCTTGAGTCCAAACTTTTTCGACATCAGGCTAACCAGAATAAACTCATTCACTCCTCCTACCCGTGTGCAGTCGACCTGGCAAAATTGCATCGCATTGGCCTGCATGAAATTCTTGAACAAGACTGCATGGGAAACGTGTTCGCCCAATGCGACTGCTGTCGGTGACAATTGGCGGGCTAATTCTGAGTGGGCAAGAACGTCATCCGGATGCATGGGTTCTTCGATCCAGTATGGATTCATCTCTTGGAATTTCCGGCAAATTTGAAGGGCTTCGCCTAAGGACCATTTTTGATTGGCATCCAACATGATCGTGGCCTGATCCCCGGTGATTTCACGAATCAAACTAGCCCGTCGGATGTCTCGATTCGGATCGTCGGAACCGACCTTAAGTTTCATCGCAGAAAAGCCATTATCGATGGCTCGGCGGGTGTTTTCTGCGATCAATTCATCACTGTAGTTAAACCAACCCACGGAGGTGTCATAACCTGGATATCCCATTTCAAGAACGGAAGCTCTCTCCTGTTTGCCTGCCTTTGCTTGTTGAAGGATTTCCAATGCCTCCGAGCGATTGAGAGCATCGTCCACCCAGGCAAAATCCAGCAAAGCCACAACGGCCTCAGGCTCGAGGTCGATCAACAATTTCCAGAGCGGTTTCTCCTGTTGCTTCGCCCACAGGTCAAAACAGGCATTCACAACAGAGGCCTGGGCAAGATGAATGACTCCTTTCTGAGGACCCAGCCAACGCAATGAAGGATGATTTGCCAGCCGATGGGAAACGTCTCCAAAAGTAGCCATCAATTCATCTACGTCCATTCCGACCAAATCTTTGGCTAACATTTCAATAGCCTGGCAAATCAAGTCCGTCCCCGCTCCTAGATTAAAAGCAATGCCGACACCTGTCACACCTGCGTCGGTATGAATATAGGCGACCGCATAGGAATAAAACGGATCGGAGTGAACCGAATCGACGCCTTCGCCCTCCTTGAGTTGGAAACGCTTGTCGGCAGTGGTGATACTGGTGATTTTCATGGATGAAGTGGACTGACTTTGGAGGGAGGGATTCCCTGTTTTGGGTTTCCTTGTAGTTTCAGTGATTGATTATGCAAGCAAGAGGTTGGGTGTAATTTGGATTCGTGGTGAAGGCTGAATTGAGAGAATAAAAGAGTGTGTTTTGATTTAATCTTTTCACGGACTCGCAAGCTCGTCCCTCCATGGCCTTAAGGTGCACTCATCCTTTGATAGGGGTAGGGACGACGCATTGGGTTGCGCCGCCCCTCCCTCCGAACCGG
>CAYSOI010000858.1:0-1618 GCA_964432425.1 uncultured Opitutales bacterium
TTGCCATCCGAACTCTGGATAATGTGCTCCTCTACTTTGCCATTGAGTCCGGTCATAAAGAGGAGGCCAAAATGTGAAGCGTAGTCATGGATGTTGAGATTGTGCGTCGCAATGGGACGAATCTTGGCAAATCCCTGAGCATTTCGGGCAGGCAATTCATAGAAGGTGCCTCGGAAGTTGAACAAATCCCGTTCCGTGGCGACTTCACGGCAGACCCGCACCTGTTCCAGATTCGCTGTTGAAGAGGTGGCAATGTCTGGATGATCGGCAAATAAGGCGACTTCATAGACTCGGTTGTACCCGTCGTCTGTAAACAGGAATTGTAACTCCTGAGCCGTTACTGCTTCATCCAACAAAATTGGAGTTACGATCCCGGAATTCTCCCGTACTTCTCCCTTAGGCAATGTTTTCCACTGACCATCCTGCTTCACCTGAACATCAAAGTTTCTAGCCGCGTACGTAGCATCCTTCTGCCAACCCGTAATGACAAAAACGCTCTTGAATGTTTTCTCTTCGCCTAAGTCGAGTTGAAGGGTGGCAGCCCCGTTGGCAATCCATCGGGAATCATCAGAAAACTTTCCGTCCACAGCATTACCGGCTACATATCCAGCATGGGTCTGGCTGGCGGTAACTTTCGCACCTTTGGCCAGGTTATGAGAGAGAAGTTCTTCCAGGGTCTTCTTGTTCTCAGGTTCATCCTTGGGTGCCAGACCAGCTTCATACCCATGACTGACTGGAATTCGATAACTCTGGCCATCTTCCTCCACAATGGCGGAAGCCTCGTCGATACGGATACTCGTTTTGATCGGAGCACCCTGAGCCACAACATCTGCACCTGCTGGGTTCTGCATGGGCTTCAACTCCAACTCTTTGTTCAACTCGTAGTAACCTCCTTCAGCCAGCATCCCAAGAACCTGAGAATTACTCCGAAGAATGCCTTTGGAACTCACATTCCTACCCAACCCTGCGATTCCTTCGAATATCGGGTCATTGCTTTCGCTACGGGCATCTTTGTCTCGGTAATGGAAATGAACGGACGCCTTTTCCACTGCTTTGTCTACTCGGGCACGAACCCAAGTGCCTTTCTGGTTTTCAGGAAAAATGTGCACCAATGAACCCGCGACCTTGAAGGTCTCCAATTTTGTCCATTTGCCATTCCCTTTCTTGTCCACTTCCAATGTAAACTGAACAGGGTCAGCACTCTCATGATGAATCACCATCATCCGATGATCATAACCGGAAAAGAGATAAGGCTCACTGACCTGCCCCGCCTCCAGATCATCCCGTAACCAAACAGAACCTCGGCCGATTGCAGGACCCAGGTTATCCACCAACTCAGGCTCCACAAACCACAGGTTCGAATTCGATTGAGTCGGTGCTCCCTTGGAGGATTTGAAAGGCCGATGGTTGAGGAATTCCTTCTGTGCGGAGTCATCACAACCCAAGACAAGCTTTCCCTGCCAAAGGGCAAAATCACCAATCACCTTGAGGTAATTGGAACGTGGAGCAATGCCAGCGGAGTTCTCTTTTGAAAAGTGTTTGGGAAAACGCCAGAACGTGCCATGCATGGTCGCCAGCAAATCTTCCTCGCCGATGTCCCGGATTCGCGGCCATTCGG
>CAYSOI010000859.1:0-1616 GCA_964432425.1 uncultured Opitutales bacterium
CCAGGGCCACACGCTGCGTCTCGCCGCCACTGAGGCCTTCCGGCTTACGGTCCAGCAAGTTCAGGATACCGAGTTCACGGGCCAGTTCTTCCACTCTTGCCCTCACTTTCTCAATCGGTTGCTTTCGAAGCAGCATGGAAAATCCAATTTGCTCCCAGACCGGAATTCGTGGAAACAATGCACCATCCTGCGGAACATAACCGATGCCCCGTTGAGCGGGTGGTAAATCCGTCACATCCCGTTCTCCAAGACTGATTTTGCCACTTTCCATCTTTCGCAATCCACAAATCGCTTCCAATACCGTCGTTTTCCCACAACCACTGGGCCCCATCAACACACCATACTGCCCATCCTCAATCTCCATGGTAATATCATGGAGTCGAAAGTCACCCTGCTGAATGGATAGTTTGGAAATCAGAATCATGAGAAAATCCGTTTCATGCCCAAGCTGCGGGCAAAGATGAAGACCATGGCCGCGGCCACAATCATAATCAGTGAAACTGCCAGCATGCCTTCCGTGCGACCTGCCTGAAGTTCCAGAAAGGCCGAAGTCGGCAGCACTTCGGTCTTTTGTCGGGTCGCTCCGGCAAAGACGAGGATGGGGCCGAACTCACCAAGTGCCCGAGCCCAGGCCAAAGTACCTGCTGCCAAAACGCCTTCCCGGGCTTGAGGCAGAATGACCCGCCAGAAGGCTTGCTGGCGATTGCACCCAAGAGTCAGAGCCACTTGCTCATAACGTTGGGGAATTTGTTCAAAGGTCACACGAAGCGTCCGAACTGCAAAGGCACAGGCCACCATGAACTGCGCAAGGATAACGGCAGGCCATTTGTAGACCACGGCATCACTCAACCAATCCGGAACATACCGGAAGAGAATCAACAGACTCAGCCCGATCACCAAAGGAGGCAGGACAATCGGAATATCCAGCAGCAGATCGATAATAGATTTTCCCTTGAAATCATAACGGCTCAAAATGTAGCCAATCGGCACGGCAACCCAGAGCGACAACAGGGTCGTCACCGTACAACTGATCAGGCTCAGCTTGATGGAAAACTGAATATCCCTGTTTCGAATGGCCTGAATCAAGGGGTTGGGGCGACTCAGTTGGATTTCCTCCGGCTTGGGAAGAGTCGTTTTAGCAGGAAAATCTTGGGGGACGGAGATGGATAATTGCTTTTGGTGAGTATCGAGAATTTCATGAATGCCATTAAGTGCTTCCAGTGGAGAACCGATTCGCAGAAACTCACCCCAAATGCGTCCATGCGACATGTCGGTGGTCAGAATAATGCGATCTTTGACCAACCGCAAATCCGTCAGCTTTACCTCTACCCGAAGCGATGCCGTAATCGGCGTATCGGGTTGGAGGGAATGGAGAATCACCTGATTTGCTGGAGCCTGAAACTCCTGGGACTTGGTGAGTTTTTTCGGGCCAATGAAGACCTCTTTGTCGTTTTTGCCCAATTTGAGATCGTAGTTCCTCTCTTCGGCAACCTCTACCGTGACCCCCGAACCATCAGCCGGATATCGCCCCTGTGACAACAATTCCGGCCCCAAAATCGGTTGATCCCCATAATCCAGAAACACAAGATCCGCCAGCAGCATCGCAGCAATAATGA
>CAYSOI010000860.1:0-1609 GCA_964432425.1 uncultured Opitutales bacterium
CAGATCAGCCAAGGAATATGAAGAATTTGCTCAAAAGGCTGATGCCTACTTTGCTAGAGAAGGCTCGATCCAGGCGAAAAAGATCTTGAGCGGCTGGCAAGATGAGCGAACCAAGCTGGCCAATCAGATCCAACTCAAATCTCATGTCGCTCCAGCCATGTTGGACGGGACAGGCGAAGATGACTATGTCTTGATTCGTGGAAATGCAGCCAAGCCGGGGCAAGTTGCCCCACGGCAATTTCTGACCGCAGTTGCTGGAGGCTCACCAATGAAGATCCGCTCAGGAAGTGGTCGACTGGAATTGGCAGACCACATCAATGATCCCAAGAACCCGCTCACCTCACGAGTCATCGTCAACCGAATCTGGCACCATCTTCTCGGTAGAGGAATTGTTCCGACGGTCGACGATTTTGGAGTTCTGGGCCAGAGGCCTACACATCCGGCATTGCTTGATCATTTGGCAGCAAAGTTCCTGGAGGACGGACAGAGCATCAAGGGATTGGTCAAGTACATCGTGCAATCCCGCACCTATCAGATGTCGAGCCAGTCCAGCTCGGAAGCCATGGAACTCGATCCTAAGAACCTGCTCTGGCATCATCGCCCTCCAAAAAGACTTCAGGGGGAAGCGATCCGCGATTCACTTCTGGCTCTTTCCGGAGAACTCGACCGAACTGCCTTTGGCCCGCCGATTCCGATCCATTTGACTGCTTTCATGGATGGTCGAGGACGCCCAAGGAAAAATGGCCCTCTGGATGGTGCGGGACGTCGTTCCATCTACACAGCCGTCCGCCGTAACTTCCTCTCCCCGTTCATGTTGGCCTTCGACACACCAGTCCCCTTCAGCACGATGGGACGTCGCAATGTTTCTAATGTTCCTGCACAAGCATTGATCCTCTTGAATGACCCGCTCGTTGTGGAGCTTTCCAAAAAATGGGCAACACGTGCACTGGAGCAAATACCGGAGGATGATTTATCCAAACGCACCGACTGGTTGTACCTTGCAGCATTTGGAAGACCACCGACAAAAATGGAATCCCAGGCGGCCAATCAGTACATTGCCTCCAAGGCTGCGGAGTACGGAGTTTCCACAAAAGATGCAGGACTTTGGGCGGACCTTGCCCATGTTCTCGTGAACACAAAAGAATTCATTTACCTACGATGACCACACACAACCCCTATCCCTGTCAACGGCTTCAAGCCCCTCCGGTCTCCCGGAGAGAAATGCTTTCGAAATGTGCCGGAGGTTTCGGTGCACTGGCTTTGGCTGGACTCCAGGCCGACCCTGCTTTCGGAGGTGTTGTCAACAATGATACGGGACCTGGTTCAGCAGGCCATGGCACTCATCATCGACCAACGGCCAAGAACATCATTTTCCTCTACATGGACGGTGGTCCCTCCCAGGTCGACACCTTTGACCCCAAGCCTCTGCTGGATAAGTTCAACGGCCAGGACCCGAAGAAATTATTCAATGTGGAGCCTACACAGTTCAACAACAACGGCACAGTCCTCGCAAGTCCATGGAAGTTCAAGAAATACGGCCAATCCGGCATCCCAGTCAGTGACCTGTTCCCCCATGTAGCCCAATGCGTGGATGACCTCGCCGTGGTGA
>CAYSOI010000861.1:0-1605 GCA_964432425.1 uncultured Opitutales bacterium
CGTCATGGCGGAGACTATAGATTTGTAGAAGGAGCGAACAAGGATTTCATCTTCACTTCTGCATCCACGAGTTCCAGAGCATTTGGGTTTTGTTTCACCCCGTTGGTGGTGACCAATGTATTGAAAAGGGCTTTGGGGGTTCCTGTTATTCTGCGGAAGGTTTCCCGGCGTTCCCGTAATTTCCTTGCATATCTTTCATCGATAACGAATTCGCCCTCAGTGAATTTCATTTCACAGAGGTTGATGCAGGCATCGGCACGGTCAATCAGCATGTCTATTTGAGCTCCATTGTCCCCGGAATCCTTGGCAGGAGTGTATCGCCACGCAGATTCTTTCGTCTCCACTCCTGCAATTCCGAGTGCAGCCTTGATTTGTCCCGTGTGTTGCATACAGAGGTTTTCAAAAGCTAACCCTGCCCAAGTACGCCATTTCGGAGTTCCACGGGCTTTTTGCCAACTTCCCGCTTCACCTTTCCGCCAGCCTTGGATCCAGTTCTGGTAAAATAAGGAGTATTCATCTCCAAGTCGGAAGATTGTTTCCCGTACCCTGTGACCGTAAGGGTGGCAGCGTTTGACAAATCCGCATTCTATCAATTCTTCCAGGATGGCACTAAGCCGTCCACTTTGTGTCTGACGGGTTGTTTGGACAATGTCCGTTCGGGTTAAGCCGCAGTTTTTCGAGGCCAGGGCTCGGACAATTTCCATGTGCCGGTCTGCGGATTCAAAAAGGGCTGTGTAGAGGAGGCTGAACTCGTTGCGGAGGAAACCGTCCTTGGAAAAGCATATGCGGTCAATTGCCTGTGTGGCGGATTCCCCTTTTTGAACTTGCTCAAGGTAGAGAGGCACACCGCCGAAGGCCATGTAGAGTTCGGTGATTTGCTGGTCGTTGAGTTGGGCGCTTCGGCTTTGCAGAAATTCACGGGTTTCACACAAATCGAAAGGCAACAATCGGATCCGGTGTGTTACCCTGTTGTGCAATCCACCTTTGGCCTTTAGAAATTTGCTGATCATCCATGCTGCTGCTGAACCGCAAACCACCAGGATCAAGTTGGTTTGCTGATTTCCCCATGTATTCCAGAAGTAATCCAGTTTCTCCAAAAAGCCGGATCGAGCCGATGCCAGCCAGGGCAATTCGTCAAAGAAGACTACATGTTTTTGGTTGCTCGGTAAGGTTTCCAGCCATTGTTCCAATTCCGAGAAAGCCTCTCGCCAGGATTTCGGGACACCTTTCGCAGGGAATTTTCCTTTGGATGCCTTGGCCAGGTTCAGACTGAAATTCTCCAGTTGATCCGCCGTTGATCCATCTTTGGTTCCTGTTAATTCAAACCGTAGGTTGGTTTTCAAGCCTTCTCGGATGAGAAAGGTCTTTCCTACTCGACGTCGTCCGTAAACTGCGACAAATGCCGGTTCCTTGGAATCCAGTATTCTCTGAAGAGTGCCTAATTCCGAGTGTCTTCCAACTAATCGTCTATCCATGGCTTTATCTTTGTCGTTCCTTGGGATAAAGCCAAGTTTAAAATCTATAATTGGCTTTATCTTTTCTTTTCTGGTAGATAAAGCCAAATATAGATTTATGTTAACTGGAGATGTTCAGCTACGTGCGGTT
>CAYSOI010000862.1:0-1600 GCA_964432425.1 uncultured Opitutales bacterium
CCGTCCACCCAGTCCGCATCGTCCATCCCCACCATCGTTCCATGAAAATCATTATCGGAGACATCCTCCACATTCGTTCCGGCTCCATCCTCCATTGAGTAATGCAGAAGGAGGTCGTCCGGCCGGACAACTCCACTCAAAAAGATGGGCATGAAAAGAATGGATAAGACAGAGACAAAGGGTCTGGATACACTCATACCAAGGGAGTCAGAATTTAATTTCAGCTAGAAAGAGGGAAAAAGAATGCGAGAACAGGCATTGCATGCAGGACCTCGCATGCACAGGTGTAACTGAAATATAAGGAGCAACTGCAAACACTGTCAAGAATTGGTCTTTCAAAGGGCTCCCTCACAGTGTATGGAAATCCAACAAAACCCTGAACACCCACAACATGCATCCACAAAACCCTCTCCCCTACTCGGAACTCCTTCAACTCAAACGCTGGAATACCCCCACCATCTACAACGGCTGGGAACAAATCACTCAACAAGACCCCGCAAGAGACGCCTTCAACCACGAAGAAACCCACGACTTCATGCCCACCATGGGCCCCATGATCGGCCACGCCGTCACCTGTATCATTGAGCCCGGCAACGCCGAACACCCCAAAGAAAACCCCAACGCATGGGACCAGTACCGCGACTACATTGCGTCCGTCCACGGACCCAAAATTGTCGTCATCCAGGACCTCGACAAACCCAACACCTACGGCTCCTTCTGGGGAGAAGTGAATAGCAACATCCACAAAGCCCTCGGCTGCGTCGGCACCATCACTGACGGAGCCATCCGCGATGTTGACGAAATGCACAACGCCGGATTCAAGGCACTGGCCCGCCGACTCTGTGTCGGCCACGCCCACTCCTGCCCAGTCCACTGGGGCTGCGAAGTCGAAGTCTTCGGCACCAAAATCACCCCCGGCCAACTCATCCACGCCGACAAACACGGCTTCCTCGCCATCCCCGAAGACGAAGAAGCCCAACTCCTGGAAGCCGCCCGTTTCATGGACGAAAACGAGTGCAACCACCTCATCAACGTAGCCCGAACCGCCTCAGGAAAACCCACCGACCAAATTCTCGCGGAACTGGCCCATGGCACCCAAGCCTTCCGCCAAGCCACCAAAGAAAAATTCCAAAACTCCGGCGAATGGTGACGCCTGGATCCTGATTGTTCTGCAATGCGATCATCTGATTAGATCGGTCAGATCGGTCGGATCAGACGGATCAAAAACAAGACCGATAGTAGCGGCCCCCCTTTTCTCCTCTTCGACTTTTCTCCTCTTCCAATCTTCCCCTTTTCTTCATTAAATCATTGAATCTCCCAAACCAACCAATAATTTCCATCCACGATGAAACATATCCTCCCCCTCCTCACCCTCTCTTTCCTCCTCATCTCCTGTGGTCAGGAAGATGCTCCTTCAGAACCAAAGGAAGAAGGCAAAGCCGCTGACACCTACCCTCTCACCACCTGCGTTGTGACGGGTGAAAAACTCGGCTCTCATGGCGATCCTCACGTCATCCAACACGAAGGCACAACCGTCAAATTCTGCTGCGAACCCTGCGTCGACGACTTCAATAAAGATCCCGCAAAGTACCTGGCCAAA
>CAYSOI010000863.1:0-1599 GCA_964432425.1 uncultured Opitutales bacterium
CTACGCCCCATTGGTTGGAGCCACCTTCGGCAAAGAGTTCGTAAATGTGCTGCGTGGGATGATAACGCCAGACTGCAGCACTGGTAGGAATGCGTTCCTCTTTGGATGCTCCCGGTTTACCTACATTGGATCGATTGAAAACGCCCTGGCATCCATAGAGCCAGCCATCTGGGCCCCAGACAAAGCTATTGAGGGTTTCGTGAGTGTCGTTTCCTACCCAACCATCGAGCAGGATCTCTGGCTCACCATCCGGTTTGTCGTCACCATTTTTATCAGGAATGAAGAGCAAATGCGGAGCAGCTCCGACCCAGACTCCACCAAAACCGACTTCAATCCCGGAAAGAAAACCACCTTTGTCCCAGAAGACTTTTTTACTGTCGAAAGTGCCATCTCCATCTTTGTCTTCCAGAATCAGGATTCGGTCCTTACCATCCCCTCTCACCCAATTGGGATAAGAAGTATTCTCCACCACCCAAAGTCTCCCTCGTTCATCAATTGTGAAGGCAATCGGCTGAATCAAATCCGGCTCTCCAGCAAACACCTTTACCTGAAATCCATCCGGCAACTTCATCATCTCCGCCGTCTCCTGCGGCTTTTTGTATTTCCCGCTCGATGGTGTGCGGTTGAGCGGAGCCGCAGACAAGATGGAAGAGAAGAGGATGAAAAAATAAAAAGAGAGACTGAGGGATTTCATGTGTGTGTAATGACCTAGTGTTAGGGATTTTGTCAAATTTCCAAAAATTAGATTGGTCACTTACGTCTCATTCCAAAGGAAGGATGCCTTTTGTCATGGCGAACAACCAACACCCGAATTCCAGAAGAAATTTCCCGATAAAGAAAATGGTAAGGAAATCCATGAATTTTGGCTCTTCGTAGTACAGCATTTTCAAAGTGAAAGCGTTTGGGGTTTTCTTTCGCTTGATTTACAATTGCCAAAAAGGCTTCGAAGAACTGATCTGCAACTACGTCAGAAACCTCATCGGAATAGTACTTGAGGATTCCATCAAGGTCTCGCTGAATCAGAGGATGGAAGATCAGCGAAGAACGCATCACCGCCCCAGAGACTTACGCAACTCTTCCAAGGACATTCCAGAAGATGGATCAAGTTCCAGATCCTTGTCACGTCTCATCGCTTCAGCAACACCCTCATCTTCATCGTAACAAATTGCCGGAAGTGATTCAAGAAGGTGAGCAGCTAAGGTTGCACGCTGCCCCTCAGGCAATCGCATAGCTTTGGCTTCTAAATCTGCAAGGACTGACATAGCGTTTGATTGAGTAAGTTTCAGTATCTTGAATCAGTGTGAAATCGCAAGTAGGTTTTGGAACATTGCTCTACTTCTGCTTGGATTTGGCGTCTCGGGCTTTCTTGCGTTCGATGGCACGTTTGAGAAGTTCCTTGGAATGGTAACGCATGTTTAGGTTGGAGGGGTCCTGCTTCTCGTTTTTGGGGAGTTTGAACTCTTTGCGGAGGGACTGGAGTTGGGACTTAAGGCGTTTGACGACGTTGGCGTACTTCTTGTTGGCAAATTGGTTTTTCATCTCAGTGGGGTCGGACTGGAGGTCGTAGAGTTCCCACTCTTCGATATCGTAGTAGTTCAT
>CAYSOI010000864.1:0-1598 GCA_964432425.1 uncultured Opitutales bacterium
AAGGCTGGGGAGAGCAGGGCTGCCGGGAGGACTGCGGCAATGCTTTGCTCAAAGCTCAGTTCTTCCCCTTCCCGGACTGCCGGGTTGTCTTGGTAGGCTCTCCAGAGTTGCATCATGGAGTTCATTTCCTGAGTTGTGGCGGGACGACGATATGCTTTGCGAAGAAACTTTGTGAGGATTTCCTTGGCATAGATCGCAGGTTGGCCTGCATTGGCAGAGGGGTGGAAGATTTGTTGATGGGACTTTGGTGGCCACGATGCATGATAGGGGGCCTCAAACTCAATGGAATGGATGTTCAGAACTGGATCATAACCGGGAATGCTGGATTCATATTCATTGGTGAAGAGAATCAGGGCTCGGTTCAGGTCTCCGGATTTGCTCAAATCTTTGTTCCGGAATGGAAGCGGCAGGTTTTCCAAACGACCAATAAATTCATAGGTCTGGGACTTTCCCGAAGGAGCCCGAACTTCCTGTGGAGGAGCGACAGGCTTCAACTCAAGACCATCATCCAGAAAATTCCCCATTCGCACTCCGATGAATGGAAACTGTGGTTCGAGTTTCTTAAGAGCCACCTTTTCAATGTTTTCAAATTTGGGGTCTCGTCTAAGAGTGTGCAGGGACTGCCGTTCGAAGTCCGGGCCTTCCCATTCCAGTGACAAACGATCTCCACCTCCACTGTCATAATAATTCAAAATCAGATTCCGGGATCCCGCTTTCAGCTCTACCTCTGCAGTGGCTTTGGCATTGTAGGTTTTGGTGATGACCTTGCCGTCAATGTACAAGCACGATCCATCATCCGAATCCAAAAAGAATGTGTATTTCCCATCTTTGGGAACCTCTAGAATCGAGCTGAAACGAAGAGAAATTTGCTCAATGGCTGTTCCGGTTTGCTTGAGATCAAAGTCATCCAGAAAACGGGTCGCTTCAGGGATTGCATTTTTGTAGTATTCCTGCTCTGCCCCCTTAAAGTGAGGGCGAAACACTTCGAGGTAGACAGTTCCTTTATTCTTCCGATGCATGGTGGAAGTCTCTGGGCGTGTGAAGGAGGCTTTGATCTTAAGCCGGACATCCCCTGCATCCGGAAAATCTCTCAAGGTCAGCAACAGTGAAGGTTGGGGCCCCTGCCGTGCGGGGATCTGGGTGCCTGTCGCCCGAACCGCAGGAGGTAAAGAAATGTGGCTGATATTCACCATCTCAAAATCCTTGGGAGCATTCTTTCCGCGGATTTGCATGCCGATGCCTGCAGATTTTTTAGGATCCTGGAGCAGGTGCGATTGCGGAGTCAGCTTGATTCTTTGCCTTTTCTTACCCTTCTCTGATACTTCCACTTTTTCCCCTTTGATCGTTGTAAAGAAGCCTGCAGGGCCAGGTTTCTCACCTTCAAAGATGGCTTTCTTCGTATAGAGACGGGCAATCTTCAAAAAGTACTCCAGGTGAAGGGGAGAGATGACCAGTTCTTGACCATTGTTGATAAATCCTTCTTCCGAGGGGCGCTCCGGAGGCAGCATTCCCGTAATGTCCAGATCCAAACCAAACAAATCATTCAGCGTGTTGTTGTATTCTTCCCGGTTCAACCGACGAAACACCACACGCCCATC
>CAYSOI010000865.1:0-1597 GCA_964432425.1 uncultured Opitutales bacterium
TTATCGGAATGGAGTTTGGAGGTGGATTCCGAGTGGACACTATGCTCACTTGAGAGAATCGGAGATTACGGCACCGGAGCTTCTGAAGGAGAAGGGCTATGATACCTGCCATGTCGGGAAATGGCATTTGAATGGGAAGTTCAATAGTGATGAGCAACCTCAACCGGATGACCATGGATATGACCATTGGCTGGCGACGCAGAACAATGCTTCTCCGAATCATAGAAACCCGAAGAACTTTGTCCGGAATGGTGAAGCCATCGGTGAAGTGGATGGCTACTCCGCTCCATTCATTGTAGAAGAAGCCATTGATTGGTTGAAAACAAAACGCAATCCAGAGAACCCATTCTATTTAAGTGTCTGGACGCATGAGCCGCACTTGCCGATTGAGTCGGACCCAAAGTTCATAGACTTGTACAAGGAATTTACCGATGAAGGCATTCGTCAACACCATGGCAACATTACCCAGATTGATCATGCCTTCGGGAATCTGATGAAAGCATTGGATGAGTTGAAATTAACCGGCGATACCTTTGTCTTCTTTACCTCAGACAACGGACCTGAAGGCAATGGGAATTCGGGACGCACTCGGGGTTCCACCGGAGGACTTCGTGACCGCAAACGTTCCTCTCACGAAGGCGGCATTCGAGTCCCGGGGATTGTTCGTTGGCCAGGCAAGGTCAAAGCTGGAACCAGCAGCCGCACACCGATCATTGGGTCGGATCTGTTTTCCACCGTTCTCGACATTGCCAGCATTCCTCTGCCTCAAGATCGAACCATCGATGGTGTAAGCATACTTCCGACCTTTACGGACAGTTGTCTGAAACGGCAAGTACCTCTATATTGGCGGAATCATTTAGCTCGGGAAAACATTCATGTCGCCCTCCGGGATGGAGACTGGAAAATCCTGGCGAACTCCACCCTTGATCAATTTCAACTCTATGAAATCGAAAAGGATTGGCAGGAGAAAGCCGAAGTTTCTGCCGACTATCCGGAGATCTTTGAACGCCTGAAGAAGAAGCTGATCGAGGTTCATCAACAGGTGGAAGAAGAAGGGCCGAATGAATGGTGGAAAAATGAGCCCATTCGCAAACGTGGCAAACCTCAAAAATCAGGCCCACTGGGTAGAGGCAAAGACAACACCGGTGCATTTGCTGTCGTGAAAGGCGGTTCCATCAGCAAGTCTGACTCTGGGTACAGCATGGAGTCTAGTGGAGAGTCCATCGCACTTCAGAAATTGCCCAATCCGGCTACACAAAAAGTAGCCTTCAAAGTCAGCTACAAAACCAACACCAGCGACACGACCAAGAATGCAGCTTTTGCCTTTGGCCCATCTCCAGAGAACACCAACCTATTGAAAGCAGGCACGGCAATCGGCATGGGCAGTCATGTGCTATTTCAAGGGGGATGGAATAACCTGAAAACTGGAGTAGCCTCCAAAATGAAGGGAGCCGTAGATGCGACTTTCGAAATGGAAATCTCAGTAGATTTCAAATCCCGTAAAGTGACAGCCAAATCCGAAGGAAAAACCCTAACTTACGACCTGCCAAAAGATTGGAAACAGATCGAATACTACGGCTACTACGTAAAAGATACC
>CAYSOI010000866.1:0-1596 GCA_964432425.1 uncultured Opitutales bacterium
CCAACTCGGCTTTTAATTCCATTCATTATCAGCCAAGCTGGAGCTTGGCGTTCCCGGGTAGGATCCATCTTCACCCTACTCCTAAGAATCCTTTCCTTTCCCTTACCTTGTCACCTCCATGCAGCCGACAAGCCCGACAAGCAATCGTAGCAGAATTTGCCAAAAATTCTGATTTATGGTGGAATGCCAACACTCGACCACACCTTATCTTTTGCAAGAAGATGGGGGCAGGAAAATGGAGAAAGCAGATGTTCATGCCCCTATTTTCTTGCCTGAATAGAGATTCGATTCCTCTGCCAACATTCCTTTGCCTATTAGCCTGTCAGAAAATTATGCATTTTCTGCTACAAACTTTGGACCATATGAAACTCCTCTTCACCGCTCTCCTTCTGTTATTCTCCCAACTGCTCGCAGCCAAAGCTCCGCGGCCCAACATCATAATTATCATGACGGATGATATGGGGTATTCGGATCTGGGGTGTTTTGGGAGTGAGATTGAGACACCGCATCTGGATGGATTGGCGGCGAAGGGTTTGCGATTCAGCCAGTTTTACAATGCGGGGAAATGCTGTCCGACACGGGCAAGTTTGCTGACAGGATTGTTCAATCATCAAGCAGGAGTCGGAGCGATGACTCGGGATGAAAAGCTTCCCGGTTATCGAGGACGGCTCAATGATCGATGTGTTACCCTTGGCGAAGTGCTGGGACCTGCTGGGTATCGGACCATACAGACGGGCAAATGGCATGTGGGCGGAAAGAAGAAAGAATGGTGGCCCTCCAGAAGGGGATTTGAAAAGAGCTTTGGAAGTCCCTTGGGCGGTGGGTTTTACTTTCGCCCGTCGGCCTTCAATCAATACCGGGAAGTGGTTCGCAACGAAACTGTTCTTTATACGCCCAAGATCGATCCTCCTGAAGGTTGGTACACGACCGATGCCTACACCGATGAAGGACTGACCTTTGTCCGGGAAGCGGTGGACGAAAAGAAACCCTTTCTCTGGTACCTCGCCTACAATGCTCCCCACTGGCCACTTCGAGCCAAGCCTGAGGACATCGATAAATATCGTGGAAAGTACAGTGTGGGTTGGGACGTGATTCGGGAACGGCGTCACCAAAAATTGATCGAACAAGGATTGATTGATGCCAATTGGAAACTGTCGCCCCGAGACTCCAAAGTTCCTGCCTGGGACAGTCTTTCTGAAAAACAGAAAAAGGAACAGGGTTTGTACATGGCTACCTATGCAGCGATGGTGGATTGTGTGGACCAGAATGTCGGCAAAATCGTCACAGAACTGAAGAAACTCGACGTGTATGAAAACACCCTCCTCATGTTTCTTTGTGACAACGGAGGCAGTGCCGAACCCTCCACTGTCGGTATAAACAGAGGCAAAGGCGAATGCGGTACCGCAGAATCCTTTGCCTACTACGGAGCCTCCTGGGCCAACGTCTCCGACACCCCTTTCCGCAAGTTCAAATCCGACATGTTCGAAGGCGGCATCGCCACTCCCTTTGTCGCCCACTGGCCCGCAGGCATCCAGAAAGACCAACACGGCAAGATCATCCACGAACCCACCCACATCCGCGACCTCATGTCCACCT
>CAYSOI010000867.1:0-1593 GCA_964432425.1 uncultured Opitutales bacterium
CTTCAACAATCAACAATCTCTATTCCTCAAACGTCTGTTCCCTACCCATAATTCTGTCCAACATGATTCTGCCAATAGCGAAAAGGAGGATGAAATCATCTGTGGCTTCTCTGAATCTTTGGTTACATAGACTTCGCAACGTATTGCCGAGCTGGAGCTCAGCGTTCCCGGGGTGTATCGACTACCACTAGTTCTCGGGAAATTCATCGCTCTTCTCCAATTGCTGGATGCGATTCATCTCACGGCGTAACTTTTCCACGATTTCAGGGTGACTTTCCCAGAGATCTTCTTGTTCCTTCGGGTCCTGTTCAAGGTTGTAAAGTTGACCGGATTCCGGGTCGTCCATCGTATTGTCGGGGCCGAGACCTCCGTAGTTTTCGTTGGTGTGGCCACCTGACCATTTGGTGCCAAAGATCGCTTTCCACTTGCCTTCCCTCAATGCCAGAAGACCACGGTAAGTTGCTGTGACCATGGCGGGTCTGGGGGTGATCTTTTCCTTATCCTGCAGGAACAAGGGAAGTTGACTGACACTGTCAGGACCAGCTCCACTTGGAAGAGGAGAGCCACACAAGTCTGCAAATGTTGCAAGCATGTCGACCAGGCCAATAAGTTGCTCACTGGTGGCACCAGATGGAATTTTGCCGGGCCATCTGGCTACAAACGGCACTCTTGTCCCACCATCCCAGGCACAGGTCTTGAATCCTCGATAGGGACCGGTGGGTTGGTGACCGTTCTTGCGGGCAACAGGACTATTGAGTGGTCCATTGTCAGAAGTAAAGATGACCAGGGTCTCATCGGTAAGATTCATTTCATCCAGTGCATCAAGGATGCGTCCGACATTCTGGTCAGCCCAGAAGATCTTGTCCTCACGATGGGTCATCCCAGTTTTGCCTTCGAATCGTTGAGGCAATTTGACCGCACCGTGAATCGCATTGAATGGCAAGTAGACAAAGAAAGGGGTTTTCGGGTGAATTTTCTCGTGATTGGCGATAAACTCAATTGCCTTTTGAGTGTAGATATCGTCAACAGTGTCTCTGGATAGTCTGAGGTCGACAGCCATACCATTTTTGCTTCTTTTGAGATCCCCGACAACTCGATTATCCTGAATAAAGAAAGGCAGGCGACCTGCATTGGAAGCGGTTCCGAAATAAGTATCAAAACCGATGTCAGTTGGGGCATTGCCGAAAGGTTTGGTGTGATCGATACCTTTGGATATTTTACCGGCTTCATTGCGATCACGGGTACTCCAACTTGATCGCCATTTGGCTGGATCTCCCTCAATAGGCGTCCAGTCAAGACCCAGGTGCCATTTCCCGAAACCACCAGTCCGGTAGCCCTGAGACTTTAGATAGGAAGGCAAGGTTGTCCTGCCCTCACGGATCAAGGCTGGAGCATAGTATGGAAGCACCTGTTTCTTCAAGTAACTACGCCAGGGGTATCGTCCGGTCAGTAATCCATAGCGTGTGGGGGTACAAACGGCAGACGGTGTATGAGCATTGGTAAAGCGAATGCCTTCTTTAGCCAAGCGATCAATTTGAGGTGTTTTGATGGGTGAAGCAGGATTGTTGCAACTCGTGTCGCCCCAGCCAAAAT
>CAYSOI010000868.1:0-1590 GCA_964432425.1 uncultured Opitutales bacterium
GGGTTGGATAGAGATCCAGAAGCTCTACCAGGGAGTTGCACACCGCTGGTTTCTTACCTGGTACTGAAATGATCAGAGGTACCTGTGAGGATTCGTCCAGCAGACTCACTTTTGCCCAGAAATCATGCTCACCCAAGTGATAACCATGATCGCTGGTGAAAATTACAATCGTCTTATCGGCAATTCCTGCGGCGTCCAGTGCATCCAGAACTTTCCCAACTTGAGCATCCATGTAGGCAACCGAAGCATAATAGCCGCCAACGGCTTTCTTTTGCTTCCGTATGTCCATCTTCATGTTGACACTGGTTTTGTAATTAATCCCAGGTCTGGGGATGTCATCCCAATCGCCCTCAATCTTTGGAGGCAGGACCATTTTGCTGTAAGGAAGAAACGGTTCGTAGTACTTTCTTGGAGCCACAAAGGGAACGTGGGGTCTCACAAACCCAACTCCCAGAAAGAAGGGCTCATCCTTGTGTTCTTCAATCAGTTCACAGGCTTTCTTGGCTGCCTTTCCGTCCGAATGGACCAGGTCATTTCCATCCGCTTCTACCACAACAAAGGTGTTTCCACCAACAACAGGTCTTTTGCCATCCGGATTACTTTCCAGAGTCTCCCCATCTCCTGGAGCCTTCCATTCTGGTCCTTTGGCATTGAACTTTTCCGTCCAGGACAACGGGTCATCAGGACCATCAGACCCTTTTTCAATGCCTCCTGGTACTCCCATGTGGTAGATCTTGCTGACTCGGGCCGTATAATAGCCGTTGTTCTTGAAATGCTGTGGCCAGGTTGCCCGGTCGCCAATTTTTGGTCGAGGACTTGTATAGCCTAACACGCCTACCGCATGCGGATAATACCCTGATAGAAATGAAGCTCTGGAGGGGCCACAATAGGTTCCCTGGCAATACGCTCTTGTGAATCGTACGCCTCGTTTCGCAATGCGATCAATGTTGGGGGTTTGGCAAACTTCATTTCCGTAGCAGGAGAGTGCAGTGGAAGTCAGGTCATCGGAAATGATGAAGAGAACGTTGTACTTTGGGGACTTCCCCCAGGATGTTGTACAAACAAAGAAACTAAGAAGGAGAGAAAGAACGATTTTCATGAGTTTGCGATGGAGGAAATTAGGGATATTGGCAAGTGATTCTGTTGCCCATTGGCCTCATTGCGGAGAGTAGGGTCATATGAGCTGGGTTCTTCCTTTTGGCATGCGCTACAATTAAAGGTTCTCGGCGTTCACCTGCAATAGGGTGTAGGGTTGAAGAGCAAGGAGGTTGACGTTGCCGTTTTGGGTTTCACAGATGCCTAAGATGACGTATTTTGATACGAACTTGCCATTGTCCAGTTTGGTGAAGCCGCCATGGAATTTGAGGGTTTTGCCTTGATTGTCTTTGAATTGGGTGAAGTCGGGGTTGGTGACTTCGATAACGCCGAGGTCTTGTGGGGCTTTGTCTCCGGGGTGATAGCGGATGAGGTGGAGGAGGCGGTTGCCTTTGCTGGGGGCGGTGACTCCGAGCCATGCGGTTCCGGAGGGGCCGACGCAGAGTGCTCGGCAATCGGTCTTTTCGGCTCCGGGGATGAGTGGGCCGAGGGTTC
>CAYSOI010000869.1:0-1587 GCA_964432425.1 uncultured Opitutales bacterium
TTGTCCGCAGAAGTCAGCCATTTATTGGAACCACGAATGAACACGAATGGACACGGATATTGAGGCGGAGAAGAAGGAATGCAGGAAGGAAGGAGGAGGTTTTGTAACCACAGATGCACGCAGATTTTCACAGATTATTTAGGGGTTCTATTTCTTTGTGTCTTTGACCTGGATGGTGAAGGTTTTGGTGATGTGGAGACCTTTTGGTGTTAATGCTGTGACTCGAATCTTGTGATTGGGCTTGGATCTAAAGCCCTCGGGGTCTTTGAGGATGAGTTGATCTCCCTCAATGCGAAAGAAGTGATTGGAGGTAAAGTCAGGAAAGGCGGAGTAAGTGGAGGTGTACAGAGTAGGTTCGACAATAAAATATTCCCGTAAGTTATTTTGATTTGGTATACCTAAATTGATCTTAGGCGGTTTGCCATTGTATCCAAATTTATCAATGCCAACTGGGGTGACTGCTCCGTGGTTATGAAGGTGGAAGTTGACGTTATTGTTTGTAGAAATGTCAATGATTGGAACTTTATCTTCATGGGCATTGGGCATTTGGTTCAAAGCATTTCCAAACCAGTTGATTCTAGTGATCTTTTTGGTGGGACCAGCCTGCCACCCAGTTGGGCCAAGTTGACTCGGCGTTACACCGGCTCTTTCGGTTGATCCATCTTTATTTATGAAGACTAAGGTTTTCAAGGGGATACCATATTCGCTAAACATTGGAGTCGCTTCTTCGAAATATTTCCAGGCACCTGATTTTAACAGATGCTTTGATCGTTCTCTATTTCTTGTTCCCCAAATTGAACCATCCACCTTTTGATAGAGAGCCTCCTCTCCATCGTGTGAAATTTTCACACTTTCTGCCCCCGATTTTTCAATGCACCAGGGAGTTCGTTCTTTATCATTGGGTTTCAGATTCAACAAGGGTTTGAAATCCATTCTCCAAAGAGAACCGTCCTCCATTACATAATATAGATACCAGTGAGAGGCAGCAAAGGCTTTGACTCCTGATTTCCTGATCTGATTTTCAGTTGATGTCCATTCCTCAAGTTTACCCAACCGCCACAGTGCTCCTTTTTGAGTAAGGTAGTAGCTTGCCCCTCCAGCAGCAATTGTTTGGAGAACTCCTCTATCCACAATTCTGATTGGGGTATTGATTTTATCTTTCTTTATGCCGGTACCCAATTGGCCATGTGTATTATTCCCCATTCCCCAAAGAGATCCATCTGTTTTGATAAAGAGACTGTGGGTGTCACCTGCTGAACAAGAGCTTATTTTCGAAGGTAAGATTTTGAAAGGGGTATTGCTTGAATCAAATGTTCCAATGCCGAGTTGCCCAAATTCATTTTTGCCAAAGCCCCACAATTGCCCGTTGTCCTGGATGTACAGACTGTGATCCCGCCCTGCTGAAATTGAATGAATTCCAGGGAAGAAGTATTCTGAGTTTTGGTCGTTTGTTCGGAAGTTTCCAAGGACTGTGCCTTCTTCTACCTTTGCAACGTTTCCTGAAGCAAACTCCAACCCGAGGGGAGGTTTGACTTGGGAAGCGTCCCAGAAATTGTTAAACTTCAAGGTGGTTTCTTGCCTGCCGAT
>CAYSOI010000870.1:0-1587 GCA_964432425.1 uncultured Opitutales bacterium
AGATGCCGCCTCGTGAGAACGAGGATGCTCTGATGAAGGAAATCCGGAAACGGGCCAACTACACAGGTTATGCCGGACAAGGTCGTTACTATGACCTCTCGAGAGGGCAAGGGTTTCCAGAGTTGCCATTAATGCGGGGCACTAAAGTCCTCGAAATGAACCCGGACCAGACCCAACTCACCACCCGTTTCACTGAGGAAGCCCTCAAGTTTATCGAAGCCAAACACAAGCAGCCGTTCTTCCTGTATCTGGCTCATCCCATGCCCCATGTTCCGCTCTTTGTAAGCGACAAGTTCAAGGGCAAATCCTCACGTGGCTTATACGGAGATGTGATTTCCGAAATCGACTGGAGTTGCGGCCAGATTCTCCAAAAGTTGAAGGATCTCGGGATTGATGAAAACACCCTGGTCATCTACACTTCGGACAATGGCCCATGGCTTGGTTATGGAATTGATGGCGGATCGTCCGGGCTTCTCCGAGAAGGCAAAGGCAGTACCTGGGAAGGTGGAGTTCGGGTTCCTGGGATCTTCCATTGGCCGGGAAACATTCCTGGCGGCCGCCGAACTGAAGCCATCGCTGGCAATCTGGACATCCTGCCCACTCTCGCCCACCTTGCCGGAGTTCAAGTCCCTTGTGACCGTGTCATCGACGGCAAGAATCTCTGGCCATTACTCTCCGGCGAAACCCAAACCAGCCCTCGCAAACATTTTCACTACTTCGCCGGAGCCCGTCCAGGTGCCCCTGCTAATTATCAAGGCATCCGTGATGCCCGATGGAAACTCCACACCCGAACCAATAGAGCAGGAGTTGCCCAACCCGCCGAACTCTACGATCTCGGCTCCGATCCTTCCGAAAAGTTCAACCGCTTGAAGGACCATCCGGATGTTGTGAAAAGACTGCTGACTGAAGTCCGTAAGTTCAGGGCTGAATTCAAAGAACACCGTCGGCCACCTGGATTGATTGGTGATGAGTAAATGAGAACTTGATGCTCTTTAATGCAGGTACTTACCCAGTTCTCGGTAATAGTTTTCGTGGGAACCAAGCATGATTAGTAGAATGCCCTCATCAGACTCATGATAAGCCAGAAGTTGTTCCTGTTGATTGATTTTGAATTTGTGGACTCGTATTCCAGCTAGGTTCCCTTTCTTCAAAACTCCGATTTCCGGATCCTTGAGGATCTTATGGATTTCAAGATCCAAAAGTTTCTTTTCCTGCTTTTTGAGCTTTTTGACAACCCGCCCAAACCATGGGGTAATTTGAATGGAAGGTTTATCCGAAGACATATTCTTCCGTACCCTTAACTTTGACTTCTTCAAGAGCCATCAAAGTGTCTTTAATGAAGCTAAAAGGAAGGTCGGGATTTTCTTCTGCGGCTTTGCCAATCGTGGCCCAATACTCCACTTGTGCCGTCATCGAACGATGCTCCACTTTACTTCGTATTTTGGCTTCACTGGCTAATTTTTCAGATATTCGAATTACTGTGCTCATGTAGCAATATGTAGCATTTTGACGCTTTTTGTCAAATGTCTGTTTAAATCCCAGGTTTCTGTTCAGGCAGAAATGGCGCCCTCTATAGGTCGTATAGGA
>CAYSOI010000871.1:0-1582 GCA_964432425.1 uncultured Opitutales bacterium
GAACCACAAATACCTTTCCATCAAACATTGGAACGAAGAGCTTTTCATCCGCACAGGTCGGGGAGGCGTGGATCTGGTCAGGTGCCAATTTTTGGGTCCAGATCGTTTCCCCAGTACGGGGGTTGTTGCAGAATAATTCTCCGGTTTTAATGGTGGTGTAAATCAGGTTCTCGAAAAGAACCGGTGAGCTCGTGAAGGATTCAATCTCCTCATTTCGCCACACTTCATCCTCTTTCCCGAGCTCCAATACAGGCTCCTCTTTTTCAGGGACTTTTACTGGTTTTCGGATGGCGACCATTCTGCCAATGCGTGAGCTATCCGTATTTTCTTTGCCATGAACCGCGATGATTAAGTCCTCATAAACCAGCACACCAGCATTGACTCCCCCGTGAGACATTTTAAAACGCCAGAGCGGCTGTCCGGTACGGGCATCGAGGCACACAACATGGCCACATCCGGTACCGCTGTAAAACACCCTTCTCCCGTCAGCTAGGTCCTCGAAGGTAAGGGGTGAGTATGAGCTATCCTTCGGGGTGGTGCCCGGAGTGGAACTCCAAACCAAATCACCGGTGGTTTTATCAAATGCATAAAAACGGTCACGGGCCGGGCCATTGGTTCCCCAGTTAGCGGTAATCGCATGGATAATCACCAAGTTTTCATCAACGCAGGGTCCGCCCGTCCGGCCATTCGGAAAAGTCAGACGGGCAAACTCCTCCATCATGGAACGCTCCCAAAGCATTTTGCCGGATGGCGAGTAGGCAAGTAACAAGCCCGCACTGGTCTGGTAAAAAATATTGCCAGTCTCAGGGTCAACGCAAGCCGCACCTACACCATAGCGGTCATAAACAATATCGCTGATGAAATCGCTCCGGAGCCTCTCCCAGAGACTTTCTCCAGTTTTAAGATCAATACAAAACAACCCTTCGCGCAAATTTTCTCCCTCCCCGCGGTATCCAAATTGATATAACCGGTCTCCTGCGACTACTGGCACTCCTCCTCCTTTGACATCGAATTTCCATAGGAAGGATTCAGCCAAATCTTCAGGAAGGTTCTTTACCTTTGACGAGCCACTCCCTTTAGGACCTCTCCAGTGCAGCCAATCCGACGAAACAACCTCCAGTTCGATGGTATTGGAATAGCTTATTTTCTCCTCGTTCTTGGGAATAATCCGGATGCAGGAAGTAAGAAGAAACCCAGATATGAGCAGGGGAATGGAGAAATGGTATTGTTTCATCATCTGATAACAAAGAAGGCAAAGATACATCTACTTATTTGGTAAACCAACTAATGGGGACGTCAAACTCCCAAGTCGGATCGGTAAGGATAAAGGATAGGGAGCTAAGCAGGAAAAAGCTTTTCAACCTTTATTCTTACTCGTTACCTTTACCCATAGCTAGGCAAACCCACCTGCCTGAACTCGAACGGCAGTGCATCCGCCCGTTGGCATAGGTTGGGGGTGTCCAGTTGTTTTTTCCTGACAGGACCTGAAAGCGGGCCAGTTCAACAAACTGCTCAATGTCTGCCTGCAGTAAGGCAAGTTCCCCCCGGTCGCTCAATACAACGAGAGTATCATCGACCATAA
>CAYSOI010000872.1:0-1582 GCA_964432425.1 uncultured Opitutales bacterium
CTAGAAGAGGGAGGCGAAGGCTCAGGCAATTTACATCGAGATCCGGTGTTCTGAACTTCGCTTCGTTTGGCTTCGGGCAATTCCTCAATTTGAAGTAAGGCACAACTGGTGTTATCAGTACTTCCGTTTTTGAGGGCGATGGCAGCCATTTGCTCACAGGCACTTTCGGGGTCCTGGGGATGGGTGGCAATGGCTTTGAGAATATCCAGTTCGGAAAGGAAGTCATGGGCACCATCCGTGGATGCCAGGAAAAAGTCACTTTTCTGAATGTCGACCACCCTGTAGTCGATTTTCAGATTGGGATCCATTCCCATGGCCCGAGTCAAATAGCAGACGTCACTGGAGACACGGGTAGAGTGGTCAGTTGTCAATAGTTCCAGAACCCCATCCCGACAGCGATATATTCGACTGTCACCAATATGAAAAATGTGGGCCTGACAGGACTTCAACACGAGGATGCTAAGCGTGGTGACATAGCCTTTGCGGATGTCCTGAAATTCCTTACCCTGGGAGCAAAGCCAGCTATTGAGGGCGTTCAATACTGTGTGTGTTGATTTCTTAACATCCCAGGTGTCAGGTGTACAATAATAGTCGGAAATGAACCCTTGTACGCAGGCTTCACTGGCAATCTTCCCGTATTCTGCCGCTGAAACTCCATCGGCAATGACACAGACCGCACCTTTGGTTGCCAGCAATTCATCCGTTCCTACCCGTATTCCAATGCAGTCCTCATTACTCTCTTTGGGGCCTTTTTCGGAGGCTTGCCCGTAGCTGAGTCTGAGCTTGGATTCCAATTTCATGCGATTCGTTGATTTCATTTGATATAACGAAAGTGGGCGGAGATGGTCAATCCCCGCCCACTTATGTGTGCTCCCTAACTGATTCTGTGATCAGAAATTCTCAAAATGCGATCAGGCGACTTCGATAAGTTGTACGGTCCCGTCATCCGCAATCTCGACGGTGTGTCCCTCCGGTTCTTCCAGGAACATGGAGGCGAAGAAGGCAATGGATGCCGAGGCTCCGATGACCATAAAGAAGGTTTGTGCATTAACAAAACTGTATATGGTCAGGAAGGTTACAGCACCAACATTGCCATAGGCTCCCACCATTCCGGCAATTTGTCCGGAAAGTCGACGCTTGATCAGTGGTACCATGGCAAAAACAGCTCCTTCACCAGACTGAACAAAGAAGGAGCACATCATCGTGGCAGCGACAGCAAGCCCAAGGGGCCAGTGGCTTCCAATTTGCGACATGGTGAAGTATCCAATGGCAAGACCACAAATCAGGATTAACATTGTTACCCTTCGGCTGAACTTATCGGAGATTAATCCACCAACTGGACGAGCCAGCAAATTCATGAATGCAAACCCTGCGGCAAACATCCCTGCCTTTACTGGGTCCAGTGCAAAGGTTTCCAGAAAAAAGGTAGGTAACATGGAAACGACTGCGAGTTCAGAACCAAAAGTGACGAAGTAATTGATATCGAGGATGGCAACCTGGCGGAAATTATACTTTTGAGTTTCGTCTACTCCGTTTTCCAGCATGTCTTTGTTGACTTTGTAGATTTGAGAGGTCTGGAAAA
>CAYSOI010000873.1:0-1573 GCA_964432425.1 uncultured Opitutales bacterium
GATTCGGAAAGTTTGTCGTTTTCTTTGGGAGGCATAGGTTCCCAGTCATCTTCATGCTCACGGGTGGAAGACAAATACAATGGGGATTCCTCTGGTTTCCCTGGGACCAGAGAGGTAACTTCGCTGTCGCCGCCTTTGAGCATTCCTTTGCGGGTGGTGAGGTCCAGCCCACCTTTGATTTTGCCGTTCTCTCCACCATGACAGGCAAAACACTTGCTCGATAAGAGGGAACGCACTTTCAGACTGAAGAGCTTCTCTCCTTCTTGCTCTGGAGAGGCGAAGGTAAAGGTAACAAGGAGAAGATAGAGTGGGATGGGTATCTTTTTCATTAGATAATATTTCCGTGGAGTGCGGCTTCGGCCTTGGCAAGGTCTCGATCATGGATGGCATTCACGATGGCCTCGTGCTCCGCAACGACTTCCGATAAATCCTGAATCCTCGAATAATCCATGAACAATCTGGATGTGATGCTTTGCCAGACCGTCTCCAACTCCCTGGAAGCACGTCGAATCAGAAAACGGTGCAAAGCCAGATCTCTGTCAGCAATCAGTCCAAAGTCGCCTGTGTCACATGCTCGGGATAATTCCGCAAGTATCACATCCAACATCTGGTCGTCATCAGAGGTCAAAGTAGCCATGCATTGCCCAAGGCAATACGTTTCCATCTGACGACGCATTGATTGAAGAAGCAGTCTTTCTGATTCATTGGGAGCAGAACTGACCTTAACCCCCTTGTTCTTCTGATAGACGAGGACTCCTTCTTGAGACAATTGCAGGAGAACATCTCGAATCGGACCTCGACTGACGCCAAAACGATCAGCCAGAGTTTGTTCACGAACAGGAGTATCATTGTCCCAGGTTCCAGCCAAAACTTCGGCACGAAGGGTATCGGCGATTTGCTCACGAACGGAACGGATGATCGGTTGGGCTAGTTGCATAAATGGATTTAGAATTGTGAAATGTAAATTGTTAACAATTCTCTGTTTAGGACAGATTGTTGGAAAAAATGGAAGCAAAAATTACTTCAACGGTGGAGCGTCGTACTTTTCTCGCAGTCTGTGGTACTCCGCCAACAACTTTGCATGAACTTCTTTGTAGTCTGCGTAATCGTGCACACTTCGCATCTCCTGTGGATCTTTCTCCATGTCAAAGAGATTCCACTCATCGGTCCTGGGGAAATGCATGAGCTTGTGAGTGCGGGTACGAACGCCAAAATGCATGGGCACACCATGCCCTCCGTGCTCATAGTAGGCATAGTACAAAGAATCTCTCCATTTTGTATCTTTCCCCTTCATCAGAGGCACCATAGATTTGCCCTGAATTTCACAGGGGATATCAAGCCCGGCCATTTCAAGGAATGTTGGAGCATAGTCGATATTCTGGATCAGTTGAGCCGGTTTGGAACCAGCTTTCACCACACCTGGCCAACGGATGAGAAACGGCATGCGGAAAGATTCTTCAAACATCCATCGCTTGTCATACCAGCCATGTTCACCCAGGTAAAAGCCCTGGTCTGAGGAGTAGATGACAATGGTGTTTTCGGAGAGATTGTTTTTGTCGAGATAATCGAGGAC
>CAYSOI010000874.1:0-1569 GCA_964432425.1 uncultured Opitutales bacterium
CCCCTTGCCTGCGGCGACCAACCTCAAGCCAGTGACCATAAATTCACGAGTTAAAATCAACAATACCAGAAATAATCCCCACTCAGGCAATCTCCCAAAAGCCAACAGACCCACAAATAAACCTGAAGTCAGGACCTTATCTGCCAATGCATCTATAAATTTCCCAAAATTGGTGATCTGATTCCAAGTCCGGGCCAGATAACCATCCAACCAATCCGTTAGAGCCGACAGCACATAAAGCCCAAAGGCCCACATGGCCGCATCCGGCCACTTGGTTTCCAACATCATTAAACCCACGATTACAAAAACCACAGGAATTCTCGAAACAGACAATAAATTCGGAATATTCACGGTAATTACGACATCCCGAATGACAATTCCGGGAAAATTCGACAACTAACAACATTTCCTTACCTCCAGCAACCATAATGGAACACGCCCTTTACCCAGGAACTTTTGACCCCGTGACCAACGGCCACCTTGATGTACTTTCAAGAGCTTGTCGCCTCTTCAGCAAAGTCACCATTGCCATCGCGGAGAGCACAGAAAAAAGTACCCTACTGCCTGTGGAGGAGCGGTTACGCCTGGTTGAAGAGAACCTAACCCCTGAGGCCTATCCCGGAGCCTCTGCCATCACTTTCGATAAGCTTGTCGTCGAATTTGCCAAGGAGCACGGAGCCGGCGTAATCATCCGTGGACTAAGAGCAACTTCTGATTTTGATTACGAATTCCAGATGGCCCAAATGAACCGACATCTCGACGACAGCATCGAAACCCTTTTTCTGATGCCGAATGAAAAATACTTCTTCACCAGTTCAAGCCTCTTTAAACAAGTTGCCAAATACACAGATCGTGAGACAGGACTGGTTCCTCCAAACGTACATCAGGCACTGAAAAAACTCCTTTAAACTTCGCAACGAATTCCACAATCCCCAGTAAAATGCCAACATGGCCGCTGAGAATCCTCAAACAAACACATTAAAAAAGCAGGGACTAGGTACTGTCTTTTTGACCATATTTATCGACCTGGTCGGCTTCTCCATCATATTTCCTCTCTTTCCGGAAATGCTGGATTTCTACCTGGCTCAGGAACAGGCACGTGAAGTTCCGGGTATCCTCACTCAGATCATTGAGAAAATCCCTGATCGGACTGAAAATGGGCTCGACTTGAGAACCGTCCTCTTTGGTGGCTTCCTCGGATCTCTCTACTCTTTATTACAATTTATCTTTGCACCCATCTGGGGCAATCTCTCAGACCGACTGGGACGCAGGGATATCCTGATCAAGACCGTGGCGGCGACTGCCATTGGCTACTTCATCTGGATCTTTGCCGGCAATCTATGGCTCCTCTTTCTCTCCAGAATTATCGCAGGAATTGCCAGTGGAAACCTTGCCGTGGCGACAGCTGCCGTTGCAGACATTACCACCAAGGAAAACCGCTCAAAAGGAATGGCACTCATCGGAGTGGCGTTCGGATTGGGATTCATCATTGGACCAGCCATTGGCGGACTCACGGCTTCTATCAGCAAAGATTGGCACCAGTATGGACTGAACCCCTTCTCCTTCCCG
>CAYSOI010000875.1:0-1563 GCA_964432425.1 uncultured Opitutales bacterium
GATTGTGATCGCGACCGGGTTTCTTGGATTTTTGGGAAAGTGGAAGGCGACCAAATTCTCCGCCCCAAATAACGAGTGTGTCCTTCAGCAGCCCTCTTTGCTCGAGGTCTGAAAGTAGTCCGGCAATTGGAGTGTCCGTTTCTCCAGCAAATTGACTGTGGTTTCCCTGAATGTCATTGTGACCATCCCAACTCCGTTGATTGGCCATTCCTCCCGAATAGATTTGGATGTAACGTACACCGCGTTCGACCATGCGTCGGGCGGTGAGGCATTGTCTGGCAAAATGGTCACAATGGCTTTCTCCCAGGCCGTATAGTTTTTTGACATGCTCTGGCTCACTTTCTACATCCAGAGCTTCCGGGGCAGCTGTCTGCATGCGATAAGCAAGTTCAAAGCTTTTAATCCGTGCTTCGAGTTCGGCTTCAGCAGCCCGGTTTGCAGAATGTTTGGCGTTCAGGGATTTGAGAAAGGAGAGTTGCCTCTGTTGCTGCTCATCATCCATGTGCCTGGGCCGCTTAAGGTTGTCGATGGGATCACCTTGTGGCTTGAGCCAGGTACCTTGATACACACTGGGTAGGAAGCCTGCTCCCCAGTTTGCTGCATGACCTTTAGGCAAACCACGACCTTTGGGATCAGACATGACCACAAAGGCGGGAAGGTTGCGGCTTTCACTTCCGAGCCCGTAAGTCGTCCAGGATCCTACACAGGGAAGCCCCATACGAGGTTGCCCGGTATTCATCATAAAAAGGGCAGGGCTGTGGTTATTGGACTCAGTGTGCCCGGAATGGATGAATGCCATCTTGTCGACGTGCTCTCCCAGCTTGGGGAAGATGGAAGATACCATCTTTCCGCATTGCCCACGGGGGGTGAATTCAAAGGGAGACTTCATCAAGGGACCAACCGCATTGGCGAAGAATCCGGTTTTCTTATCAAAACCTTCCAATTCCTTACCATCCTGCTTTATCAGCTCAGGTTTGTAGTCCCAAGTGTCTACCTGGCTGGGGCCACCATTGATGAATAACCAGATTACAGCTTTGGCTTTCCCATTAAAATGAGGATTCTTGGGTGCCAGTGGATCAGCAGATTCCGCAGCCAGAAGACCTTCTTCTGCCAAGAGACCTGCCAAACCTAATGAGCCGAATCCAGCTCCAGCAGTTTGTAATAATTGACGACGAGAGAAAGCGTTTAGGTTCATGGCATGTAGATAAATTCGTTGAGACTCAACATGATTTGACTCAAGTCGGCCAAGGCCAATAGGTCAGGTTGATTCTGGTTCTTGGCTTTGTAAGACTCTGATTGTTCTTTGAGGAAAGCCACAGAGCCGGTTAATTCCTCCTCTGAAGGTTCGCGGCTCAATGTGCGAAGGTACAAGTTTTTCACCGATTGTTTGAGATCTTGATCGGCCACCTTGGATGCCAGTGTTGCGGCGTAGGAGACGACCTGTTGGTTATTCATGAACATCAGGGCTTGAGGAGCAATGGTTGTGCTGGGGCGGCTTCCCTGACTGACCAGTGGTTCAGGTTGGTCAAAGATTTGCATCATCGGAATGAGGCGGCTTCTTTT
>CAYSOI010000876.1:0-1544 GCA_964432425.1 uncultured Opitutales bacterium
GGCCTCATCCTGCCGGGTGTTGACAGGGGAGTGCACCCATTCGCCGAGGAACCAGAACCCTGTCCCGAGGACGGATTCGTTGAATTTCTCCTCCGGGTGAAGTCGGGGGGTGGGCAGCAGGTCTCCCGCAATGTGCTCGTGAACCAATTGATCGTAAGGCACATCTTCATTGAAGGCCCGGATTACGTAATCTCTGTAGCGGTAGGCATTGGCCGCATTGTAATCAAACTCATGGCCTCGGCTTTCGGCGTAGCGAACGAGGTCCAGCCAATGCCTTGCCCAGCGTTCCCCGAATCTGGGAGAGGCTAAAAGTTGATCAATCAACCGTTCATAAGCACCCGGTTGATCATCCTTCACAAAGGCATCAATTTGCTCTGGAGTGGGTGGCAAACCATGAAGCACAAAGCAGAGGCGTCGGACGAGAGTATGTTTGTCCGCAGATTTGGAGGGTTTCAGTTTTTCCTCTTCCAGGCGTTTTTGGATAAAAAGGTCCACCGGATGGTTGGAACTTTTTTGATTTTGAACCGTTGGGGCAGGCGGATTGCTCAATGGTGTCCATGACCAGTGACTCTGAAGTCTGGCGGCAATATCGATCCCTTTTTTGTCGATTTTACGAGTGGTCTCCTTGGGCCATGCTGCTCCATCAGCGATCCATTTTTCAATGTCCTGAATGCTCTTGGGACTCAACTTGGTCTTGGGGGGCATTTGCAAGTCTGGATCTTTGTAGTGAATCGCTTCCAACAGCAGACTGGCTTTGGTATCTCCTGGGACAATGGAAGCTCCGCTATCGCCTCCCACCATCAAGCCCTCCCGGCTGTCCATGTATAATCCCCCTTTCAGTTTCTTCGCTTCATGAGAATGGCAGTTGTAGCATTTCGCGACAAAGACGGGGCGGATCTTGCTCTCGAAAAATGCCAGAGCTTCATTCGAAAACTCGGTTTGTTCCGCAGAAATGGACTGTGAAAAGAAAAACAGCCCTGCATATACAGAGCGACTGAGGGGATTTAACCGTTTCATCATTGTTCAAGTTCTATCACAGAATAGCCCCGAGACGCCAGAATGGGAATGGGGGCGATTCATCTTTGCATGACGATTCCTTGCCTTACGCAGGTCATCGCATGGCTGGATCACTCTTCCTTTGCTCCACCCAGAGTGATGTTGATTTTGTATTTGTTCTGCAAGTGAGCGTGAGCACGGCTGGCGTACGAACTTTTGGGGTACAGCTTGCATATGCTTTGGTAACTTTTGATCGCATTTTCCCGTTTGCTTGCTCGTTCATAGGTTTCGCCAATACGCCAAAGGGCCACCTGTGCATGGTTGTCTCCGTAGCTCTTGGCCTGGTTGTACAGCACAAGAGCTTCGTTGTATTTTTTCTGATCCCGTTGAAGGTCAGCCATACGAAAATAAGCGGAGGGGAAATTATCACTGAGGCGGTAGGATTGAATGGCTTTGGGGATGTCCTTCAGGTTTACGTAGCAATCCCCAATGTTCCAGTTATGGCCCGCCTTTCCTGTGGTGGAGATGGCATTTCTCCAGCCTTCGAT
>CAYSOI010000877.1:0-1542 GCA_964432425.1 uncultured Opitutales bacterium
ACTCCGAAGCTGAATGATAAATCGAGCATCAGTCCAAAGGTAATGGCGGTATTGCAACTTCCTGAGAAACAACGCAATCCGGCCCAGAAGAAGGTCTTGGCGGACCATTTTCGAACGATTGATCCTGTTCAGAAACGGGCTCAGAGAAAGCGTGAGGCCATTGAGAAGAAGATCGCGAACAGTGGCGGTGGGCCAGTACCGGTCATGGTGATGAAGGAAAAGGGTGGAACTCGTATGCCAGCATACTTGCTGGATCGAGGGCAATACGATGCTCCAGACAAATCGGAGGAGTTGCCCCGGAAGTTGCCTAAGGCTCTCTTTGCAGGTGCCCAGGATGAACAGCCGAAGGACCGCCTGGAACTGGCATCCTGGATCGTTTCGAAAGACAATCCGCTGACGGCTCGAGTGATTGTGAACCGCATTTGGCAGGAGCACTTTGGAGTGGGTTTGGTCAAGACGGCGGAAGACTTTGGCGTGCAGGGTGAAGTGCCCATTTATGAGGAGCTGCTGGACTGGTTGTCAGTCGAGTTTATGGAGAGCGGTTGGGATGTGAAAGGCTTGCATCGACTGATTGTGAGCAGTGCGACCTATCGGCAGAACTCCGCCGTAACCAAAGAATTGATCGAGAAAGATCCCCACAATCGTCTCATGGCCAGGGGACCAAGATTCCGGTTGGATGGTTTCGCCATTCGGGACAATGCGTTGAAAGCGGCAGGGTTATTGAATGAGCAAGTCGGCGGACCTCCGGTAAAACCTTATCAGCCTACGGGACTTTGGAACGCCGTGTCCGGTGGTGCTGGTATTCGCTATCGGGCCGACACCGGAGACAAACTCTTTCGAAAAAGCATGTACACCTATTGGAAACGAGCGGTGAATCCGCCCCGGCAACTCATCTTTGATGCCGGAGGGCGGGAGGCTTGCAATGTGGCGGTCAAGCGTACCAATACGCCACTTCAGGCTCTCGTGCTTATGAATGATGTCACGTTTGTCGAAGCGGCCCGAAACCTCGCCGAGCAAGTGCTCAAAGACAAAGGCTCAGATTTGGACGAGAAACGCATTTTAAAGATTTTTCAGACCGCTACAGGTGCCGAGCCCAGCAAGAGGGCGTTAGGCATCCTTCAGAAGAATCTGGCCTGGTTTCAAAAGCACTATGCAGCTGATCCTGCCGAAGCCGAAGTCTATTTAAAAGCTGGAGCCTCTCCGCGGGATGATTCCATTCCCGCTGTTGAACATGCCGCCTGGACGGCAGTCGCTCACCTTGTCCTCAATTTAGACCAAACCCTTACTGTCCAATGAATTCCGATAACCTCCTCAACGAACACAATTTACTCATCAATCGGCGGCACTTTTTCGGCCGTTCGGCTCAAGGTATAGGAGTTGCGGCGTTGGCGTCCTTGTTGGGTCGGGAAGAAGCTTCTGCGGCTCCCGGACCACTCAATGGTGTTTTGAAAAAATACCACACACCGCCCAAGGCTAAACGGATGATCTACATGTTCCAGAGTGGAGCACCTTCGCAGCAGGATTTGTTCGATTATAAGCCGA
>CAYSOI010000878.1:0-1535 GCA_964432425.1 uncultured Opitutales bacterium
CATCCCATTTGGCAGTTCATTCTTTTGCTGGTAGCCTTGAGTCCTGTTTGTGGGGCTGAGGAAAGCCTGGTCGCTGATCCCGATGTTCCAGAAGAACTTCGTGAAGAAAGGGACCATTTTCCTGATGATGACGATTTCAATCCAGGGTTAGGGATCTTTGCACTAATCATGGTGGTGGGAATGTTGCTTCTGATTGGAGTGGGAATCGCATTAGGAGTGATCGCGGTAATTGTTCTATGCTTATTGACCTTCTTTGGTATGATTTCGTCGTCCGTGATCTTCGGTTTTTTGAAGAAGAATCCCGCTTCTGCATTTCGAATGCTGTTCCTGCAACTTGGAGCATTAATTGGTCTTTTTTGTGGAGTTGCTGGAACTCTATTTGCCTCATGGATTATCAATTTTGAATGGAAAGAGTACGCTCTTTACGGATGTTTTGCAGGAATCGTTGGAGGACTCTTTCTTGCGTGGTTTTTCAATTCATTCTGCAGCAGAATGCACGGCGTCATGACAATTCGTTACGAAGGGCCGAGGGGAGATGTGAAGGTGATCGAAAGCCGCACTGAGCGGTTTTGAGAGAGTCCTTCCGGGAACGCCAAGCTCCAGCTTGGCTGTGGGAAACCCAGACTTATGATGCCGACGATTAATATGAGCGGGAAGTGATCCTGCCAAAGTTACCCATTCTACGCTTGCCTTACTGTGGGTCGCTTGGGTAAGGTGCATTCATGTCAAAGACCATCAAGCTTACTGCCAAACGACAAGCTACTTTCCCGGCAGAACTCTGCAGAGACCTGGATTTGGCTCCTGGAGATGAAATCCAACTGGAACCAAGATTAGAAGAAGGAAAGCCCTGCTGGGTCCTTCAGAAAAGGGAAGCGTCTTCAAGGACATGGACTGGGACATTGAACCAATATGCTGGCAATGTTTCCGATCATTCAATAGATGCCATTCGGGAAAGTATCAAGTCTGGCAGAAGGAGTGACACGTGACGGGGTTGGATACTTCAGTCGTTTTGCGGTTGTTGGTGGGTGAACCGATAGAGCAAGCCCACCGGGCAAATCAATTATTGGATGATCTCTTTGTTGCAGGCGAAAAGGCCTGTGTCTCTGACCTTGTGATTAGTGAAGTCTACTTTGCTCTTCAACATCATTACAGTGTTCCCAAGGCGGAAGCATTCGAATCCCTAAAGCAGATGTTTGCATCAGGTGAAATTGTTGGTACAGGAGTGGCACCTTCCGTATTGCAAACCAAGAATCTTGCTTCAGCAAAGCCAGGCTTTGTCGATCGAATGATCCTGGCAGGCTATCGAAGTGAGCAGAACACTCTGGCAACTTTCGAAAAGAAAAGTAGGTCGCTGGAGGGAGTGTTGGTGCTGTAGGGCTTTATAGTGATTCTCAAAATTAATTTCCAATTGGATGATGGAGTAATCGGAGGGGCGGTTTCCTAACCGCCCGTACTTTAGGCGGTTAGGAAACCGCCCCTCGTGCTAGCATGAAAGAGTTTAGGAATTTTATTTTGAGAGATAGTATAAACTTCGA
>CAYSOI010000879.1:0-1531 GCA_964432425.1 uncultured Opitutales bacterium
GAACCCTTCTCAAAAAGGTCGAGTGGTTGGGAAAGGAGCCTATCTTTCCGGTAGCTTGGTACAGGTCATGGCAATACCGATCCTGGGAGAAGATTTTGTCGCATGGAATGGAGCTCTTACCGGCCAGAAAAACCCTCAGATCCTCACTGTGGATAAGAATCTATTGATTGAAGCCTTTTTTGGAGACAACTCCATGGATTCAGATGGAGACAAGCTCTCCGACCTTTACGAGCAGATTCTTGAAACTGACCCACATAATCCAGATTCAGATGGGGACACGCTTCCAGATGGGCTTGAAATCAATTCCTACTCTTCCAATCCTCTCAAATTGGATTCTGATGGGGATGGCTTTGATGATGCGTTGGAAATTCTTCACAACCGGAGCCCCCGCGACTCCAGTGATGTCCCGTTTATCCCAGAAAAAGACTTGAGGCGCTATTTTGAATTCAGAGGTCCCGCCTTTGACTATGATCGTAGTGGTAATAACGGGCATGCGTCCAATCATGGAGCTCCATTAACCTATGATAGGAATAAGAATTCAAAGCGTGCCTATCATTTCAACGGCAGTTGTTCATTTGTTGAAATTTCTGGCTTTCGAGGAGTTCTCGGAGCTGAACCGAGAAGCTTTTCCGGATGGTTTAGGCTTTCGGGTGACGATTCAGGCCCCCTTCTCTCCTATGGAACTCAGCGGAATGGTTTTCATGTTCGGATCAATGGCTCAGGGGTGATTGAGGTCAGTGTGGATTCTGCAATGCTAACGGGGACTACCTCTCTTTCCGACAGTATCTGGCACCAGTTTCTCGTGTCTTTCCCTGGTGGAGGAAGCCCATCAGATATCAAAGTATACATTGATGGAAAACCTGAAACCATGACAGCCGCTGGGCAAATTTCCCAACGGGTGAATACCATCTCGCTGTCATCCGTTCTCATTGGGAAAAGTCGTATTGATGACGATTATTTCCTGGGTGATATTGATGAAGTGAGGTTCTGGGACCGGCGGTTGATCGAAATGGAAGCGGAAGAACTTTATTACTTCGAAATACCCACACCGGTGGAGAAGAGCCCTCCGAAAATTCTTCAACAACCGATCCACACCACTGTCCATTTAGGAGGAGATGCAGAGTTTGGGGTGCTTGTGGATGCAGGTCCCAATCCTACCTATCAATGGTTGCAAAATGTTGGACGCCAATGGATTGAAATACCTCATGAAACAACACCAAGGCTCAAGATCCTGAATGTAGAATCAGCGGATGCTCTGAAATATGCCGTTCGGGTTACCAACTCTCTGGGAAGTACTTACTCCCGGTATGCAAGGCTTAATGTACTGGAAAAGCCGTTATTAACACAAATTCCGCAAGATACTGCTTTTCTCGAAAACAAGGGTGGTAAGATTGTCGCGAATATACAAGGGTCTCACCCTCTTACGATTGAATGGTTTAAAGATGGCGTCAGCCTTGGGAAATCTAGAAGTAATTTGTGGAAAATCCCCAAAACGGCAAACAAGGAACAGGATGAAGGGTATTACTCTTTT
>CAYSOI010000880.1:0-1524 GCA_964432425.1 uncultured Opitutales bacterium
CGTCCAAGCACCATCAAATGGGCCACTGTCGACTTCGAACTCGCCAAACTTTTCCCTTCCCCCATGGAACACATTGAGCTGGCCTGTTTCCCAACTGGCGGCGGCAATGCCCGGGGAAGTCTCGACGGAATTGCCAAAGGTTTTTCCGCCCGTGGTCCTCAACAACCCAACTACGCCTTCGGTTCTCCCAAAGGTGCGATGGAGGAACTCTTTAAGTCCGTTTCCAGTAACAAGGATGACCAGATCAAGTACGAGTTGGAGCGAAAAGTTCTGGCCTTTGCTGCTGAAAACCAAGCCCGTCTAGCACAGAACCTTGGAGGCTTGGAAAAGCGGAAGATCACCAACTATTCCGACTCCATTGACGCCATTCGTGAACGCAACCGGAAGGTCGACTCCATGGGCGACATCCTTCGCCAGCATGTTCCTCAACTCGACGAGAAGTATCTGGACGAAAACATGAACACTCTCGATCGCCAACGTGGCCACGTCGAAGTCCTTCTTTCCGCTCTCATTTCCGGTCTGACCAATGTCGCTGCATTTACCGTGGATGAACTCGGCCACCTCTACACCGGACTTCCCGGACTGGAAAACGAGAAGGTCAACATGCACGATGTTGGGCACAACAAGTCCATGCGTGGCATCGAAGCTCACGAAGTACGCAAACGTGCTCGCCAACATCACATGACCCTGGTCGACACTTTGGTTTCCCGCCTCAAAAGTGTTCCTGAAGGCAATGGCACCATGTTCGATAACACGATGATTTTCTACTTCCCCGACGGCGGTGAAACTCACCACAGCCAAGGCTGGGAGTACCCATTTGTCATCCTCTCCGGCAGCAACTGCAAACTGGATCTGGGCCGCCGTTATCTTCGCCTTCCGTATCACAACCGTGAAGGTCACCAAACTCTGGGGAATCTCTGGACCACTCTTCTCAATGTCCATGGCAACCCAATCGAGCACTTCGGTGATCATGACCTGAGTCTCAAGGTGGACCAGTCCGGGGCAATTGAGAGGTTGCTAACCTAATTGTCGAATTTGGAAACCCGGGAACGCCGAGCTCCAGCTCGGCTTAAGAATCATTATCACTTTTAAAGCCGAGCTGGAGCTCGGCGTTCCCGGGATAACCCTAACGGTCATGAAATCCACATTAACAGCATTCATCCTCACAACAGGATTGCTTTGGATTTCATCTCTTCATGCGTCTCCGAAGGATTGGCTGCAATTCGTCGAAAACCGCTGCCTGGATTGCCATGATTCTGACACCGCCAAAGGTGAGGTGGTTCTCGATGCCCTCAACCCCGATTTATCGGACCAGGCGACAGCTCATCTTTGGAATCGAGTTCTGGATCAGGTGGCCTTCCGGGAAATGCCGCCTAAGGACAAGAAGCAACCCAAAGGTGAGGAGCGGGAAGCCTTTGTTGCCAGTTTGGAAGCCGCGTTAACCAAAGCTGGAAACCTACCAGATCTTCAACGGAAAATGCTTCAGCCCGAGTACGCCAATTATGTGGAGCATAAAGTGTTGTT
>CAYSOI010000881.1:0-1524 GCA_964432425.1 uncultured Opitutales bacterium
ACACGGTGCGTTTGTCCGCCTTTCCATCCCCATCGGTATCTTCAAAGATGAGGACAGTGTCGTTGGACAAGGTTCCGGGGACAGGCACCGGATAGCTGGCAAAACAGGCCACCCAAAGTCGTCCCTTTGCATCGAATCGGATCTGCAAGGGGTTGATCAATTCGGGATAATCTTCGCTGGATGCAAACAAGTTGACCGCAAACCCTTCGGCCGTGGTGAACAACTCCAGGTCTTCCTGTGAGGACAGGATTTTGCCCAAACCTCTTCGGGGAGCACGTGACGGTGGGCTGGCTTGAGCGGTGGGAAGTTTGGGAAACGGGTTGGCTTTGGAAAGGTTCTGAGCCTGTTTCCAAATCGCTTCATCGAGAAGGTTGGCCAACTTGATATGATGCGGAATCTCGGTTTGGTATTCATAGCTGCGGCTTCGCACTCCGTAATAATGAATGCCGTTGGAAGGATGATAGGCAGTGGCCACTTCGTAGGCTTTGCGGGAGATCAGTTTGCGGAGTGATTCGAAGCCAGGGGAATCCGTCGACACCTTGGGAAGCTTTGACTTCGGAGCGAGAGCTTGGGCAAGGATCGGGGCAATGGCACGATTGCCTGCGGTGTTGAGATGGAGGCCGTTGGAGGTCAGAGGTTCTTCACTTTGGGAGAAAAGTTCCTGACTCGGTTGAAAGAGGTCGATGTAGGTGACACCCTGTTTGCCCGCTTCGGACTGCATGATCTTGCAGGATTCCAGGATTTGGTTGTTGCGAATGGCAGGATCGGGGAAATCGCCTGCATCGGAAGCTTCAATGGCAGTAGGGGAAACAAGGAACAGTTTCGCACCTGAATGACGTCCCTTGATCAGTTCCAGATAGATTTCCAGATCCTTCTGAAACTGCCCCAAGCCCGCTGGTCCGGCAAAGGCTTCATTCATCCCGAAACACATCACCACTTTGTCGCTGGCCAACTCCTTGGTAATGAAGTCCAAATGGTCGCCAAACTTCTCTGGGCGAATCCGGAAACCTACTTCGTCACCTGTGTAGGCAAGGGATCGGTATTTTCGTTGTTTTCCTGCTTCAGCCACCTGCAGTAATGCTTCCAGAGTGCCATCTTCCTGGAGCCGTTCGACGAAGCTGTTTCCATAAAAGAGAGTGACGTTCTTCTTGGTTTTCTGGGGTTCTGGAAGGGCAGAAGTGGGCTTGGTCGGACTCTGCTTTTTTGCTTTTGTTGGTTTCTTTTTGGATTTCTTGGGTTGGGATACGTAGTCCAAAACGCGGACTTGCTTATCCGCAGAGGGAACTTCCTGTCCTGCCGCCCAGAACACACCGTTTACCATGACCCGCATGGAGTTGGATTCGTTGAAATCTCCAGCATGTCCGAGGGAGGTGGAGAAGACTCGTCCGCCCCATTTGTTTTTCCAGGTCCAGGCGACTGTATCGGTCATGGTCGCTTGCAACTCATGAGTGCCAAACATGTTGGTCACTTTGCCAATACGTTTGGAGTTTCCTGTACCCACCAAGAGTGGCTCTATTCCAGGTT
>CAYSOI010000882.1:0-1520 GCA_964432425.1 uncultured Opitutales bacterium
GTGGATACAGGTCTTGCCTCCGTGCCGAAGACCAAAGCTCCCAAAAAGTCTTCTCCGGAGCAGGATAAAAAGACCACTGATTTCCTCCAGGGCCTCCTCGATCTTGGCCTGGATTAAGTCTTCGCCCCCTTTTTGTCCTTTATGTCCCTTTCTTTTTTCTCTTGAAAAGGGATCATGGCTCATCGACTCCTTTTTCGGCTCCTCTTCCTGTTTCCGTTCGTTCTTTCTGCCAAAGCTCCCAACATCGTTTTCATCATTGCCGATGATCTGGGATGGGCCGATGTCGGTTTTCACGGCGGAAATGCTCCTACGCCCAACCTCGATAAACTCGCAAGAGAAAGTCTGGAGCTCACGCAACACTACGTCGCCCCAGTCTGCAGCCCGACCCGAGTGGGGCTCTTAACCGGTCGATGCTGGAGCCGTTTTGGCGTGACGACCCCGACCAATTCTCTCGCCTTGCCCAAAGATACCGCAACTTTACCGAAGGCTCTGAAGTCCGTGGGTTACGAAACCTGCCTGATTGGAAAATGGCATCTGGGCTCAAAGCCGGAATGGGGCCCCAATCACTATGGGTTTGATCACAGTTACGGTTCTCTGGCCGGAGGCATTACGGCCTGGAGTCATCTCTACAAAAAGGGACAGTACTCCGTCACCTGGCATCGGAATCACGAGTTGATCGAAGAAAAAGGTCACGTTACCGACCTGCTCACTGATGAAGCCGTCAAATGGATCGACTCCCGGAAGGACAAGCCCTTCTTTCTCTACGTTCCGTACACAGCTGTACATCTTCCTGTCAACGAACCCAAGGAATGGGTCGATCAAGTTCCTGCTTCCATTCAATCCACCATCGCCCGACATTACGCCGCCTGCATCATGCATCTCGATCACTCTGTCGGCCGCATTCTCGATGCACTGGAGAAAAAAGGCGTTCACCAGAACACCCTTTTCCTTTTCACCAGTGACAACGGTGGCAGCACTGCCACCAACAATACCCAGCCCTATCCCAAAGATGATTCTCCCTCGGGCCGTATCCCAACCAACAACAGTCCCTTCCGAGGGCAAAAAGGCCAGGTCTACGAAGGCGGCATTCGAGTCCCGACACTGGTGTCCTGGCCGGGAACAGTCCCCGCAGGCAAAGACCCAACTCCCGTATTCATCGCCGACTGGATGCCAACTTTTCTCTCTTTTGCAAAGTACAAACCAAAGCAGGATCTGAAATGGGATGGCTTTGATCTAAGAGAATAACTTCTGGAAATGACTAACATTCCTGAACGCTCAATTTACATTGCCGGCATCCGCTGGCGATCCAATGCACTCCGAAAAGGGGACTGGAAACTGATTGCTACCGGAAGCCAGGAAAACCCCACCACGGAATTGTACAACATCGCCAAAGACCCCTCCGAAAAGAACAATTTGGCCAAACAACATCCGGACTTGGTAGAAAAATTACTGTCGAATTTGAATGCACATAGGCAATTGGACAACGATTCAGTCGTGAACCAGCCAAGGTGACCCGATGC
>CAYSOI010000883.1:0-1513 GCA_964432425.1 uncultured Opitutales bacterium
GGGTAACCTTTGAGGTACTTCTGCCATTCTCTTGGCAAACCCACTTTTATGACCGACCACGAACTAGAGTCCTGCATCCAATTGGCAGCCAATGGCAATCCGGGAGCTTTTGAGCCCATTGCCAGGAAGTTTGAGCGACCATTGCGGGCATGGTTGGCTACGATCTCACCTCCGGGAGTGGATGTGGATGAGATTGCCCAGCGGACTTTTATTGCGGTGTATGGAAAGCTCTCTGAATTTGAGAAAGGGACCAATTTTTCGGCCTGGCTTTTCACAGTAGCAAGGTACCAGCTTCGCACTGAAACCACACGTCTTCGCCGGATTGCGGATTACCACTCTCGGTACGCCCCGGATTTGCTCCTTCGGGAACTGGAGAGAAGAGAGGCCTGGCCACCGGAAGACATGGCGGAAAAGTTGGAGTATTTGAAAGGATGTCTCTCGAAGTTGGGAGATCATGTGCGGAAATTTCTGATTTGGCGGTATGAAGAAGAGATTCCTCTGGAAGAAATGGCAAAGCGAAGTGGCCGTTCGGTCGCAGCTGTGAAAAAGCAACTTTGGAAACTCCGTCAAAAACTTCAGGACTGCATTGTAGAGAGTATGGAGAGCGGGAAAGGAACAGTATCATGAGCAAAGAAGAACGTTTTGAAGAACTGTGGTCAGATTATCTCGAAGGTGAACTGGACGAAGCAGGCATCCAGGAACTCCGGGAGCTAATGGAGAAGGATGAGGAGTTGGTCGAATTGGCGGCAGATACTTTTCAGACACATCGTTTGCTGGGATTGTCAGCCAATGAGAATTCCGAGGCATTTATTGAAGACACGTTGTCAAAACTTCCAGAAAGCAGCGGAGAATTCACTGATAAAGTCATTTCCAAACTTCCTGCATCACCGAATGGGCAAAGCATCTTCCTGAAATGCGGCTGGGGAGTTGCAGCCATGTTAGTCATTGGATTCTTTCTGTTGAACTCCAATGATGAAGATACGGCTCCAGACGGAACTGGAGCAAGGTTTGCCAGTCTCTCCCAAGCCCAGTTTTTCGGTGAATTGACTCCGGCCGCCGACTCCAACCCAGAGCTGGGCAAAAACTACACCCTGCTCAGCGGCATGGTAGAACTGGCATTTCCTGACGGAGCTACTGCCATCATTGAAGCCCCGGCGTTGTTCCGGGTCGTTTCTGACGAGCGGATGGCCTTGGATGTGGGGCATTGTTCTGTACATGCACCGCCGGGAGCAGAAGGTTTCCAAGTGGACACACCTGTCAGCAAGGTCATCGACAGGGGGACTCGGTTTTATGTCAATGTATCCGAATCCAGTGAAACCGAAGTCCAGGTCATTGAAGGGGCCGCCGATGTTTCTCCAGATGCAGGTGGAGGGACTTTGCGACTCACTGACGGTCAGGCTCGAAGAGTAGGCACCCAGGGCACTTCGCTTTCCCAATATTCACCAGCAGAATACCGCAAACAGCTCCCAGACCGTATCATTTCCTATGAAGCTTCTAAAAATGAAGAAGGTCG
>CAYSOI010000884.1:0-1470 GCA_964432425.1 uncultured Opitutales bacterium
CTGTAGAATTCACCTCCTACGCGTTCACGCCAATGTACTTTTCCAGTGGCAGCTTGCAGACAAGTGACAATGCCACTATCGGACCACAAATAGAGAAGGCCCTCCTTGACCACGAAGCTGGGAACCAGTGGCACACTCTTGCGGATATCGTAGACAAGTTCGCCCTTCTGGCTATTGGGTTTCCCGGGACGAACTGCAACCATGCGTTGGCCAGACAGCCCACGCCCAAAGCTTGCAAATACCAGGTCACCAAATAGCTGAGGGGAGCTGACGGTTCGGTCGTCCCAGATCTTGTCCACTTCCCAACGAATCTGGCCACTTTGTAAATCCACGGCCGTGACACCATGAGCCGTGCTGGTAAAAACAGCTTCCGCCCGGCCACCTACGCGACGGATACAAGGCGTTGCGTAGCCAGCCAACTCCGATTTCCGGTCTACTTTCCATCGCGTCTTGCCCGTCTTTCGGTCGAGTGCGATCAGAAAGCTTTTTCCAGGATCCATGTTCGTGCCCTTGGGGAGATAAAAGGAAAAGCGTTTCGGATCCATTTGATCATTGGCCAGGAGGACCAGGCCATCGGCAATAATGGGGGAGTTGCAGGATCCGTGTAATCCCTTGTACGGACCTAGGTCCCGTTGCCACATCTCCTTGCCATCCAAATCCAGGGCTGTCATCAGAAGTTGCTCCGGGTTTGACCAAACAACGATGACCCCGTCCTCATCCACACAAGGCGTGGCGGATGCGAAATCATTGTCCCGATGCAGGTAGTGATGCTTCACAGGATAATCCCGCCGCCAAAGGGTCTTGCCATTTTCCGCATCAATGCAGAGCACACTGCGTTGCTCCCCATCCGCATCTTCCCCCAGGAGAAAGAGACGCTTACCCCACAACACAGGTGAACTGCTTCCCTGGACAGGTAAGTCCACCTGCCAGTTATAGTCATCAGCAGTCCATTTGAGGGGAATGTTGGTCGCCGGACTGATCCCCGTTCCATTGGGACCACGAAAGCGAGTCCACTCCTGAGCTGTGACCTCAAAAGAGGGGAGAACGATGAACAACACCAGGGACAGAAAGGAGAGGGCCATTTGCATGCCACTACCATTTCGTGGTTGGAAGAAGGGTCAAGCCGACAACACAAGATAGACTCGGAATGGATGTAACTTCGAATTCAGTCGCGGAGCGACGACAGCACATAGCTGTGGGTGTCAGCCCGCAGACGATTGTCCCCGGAAAACAATAGCCGTGAAACGGCGACAGCATGTCGTCTTCACAATGGGTCTGCTGTCGCTGTTTCACAGCTTGGGATGCCTATGTTCCTGTTTTCTGCGGGCTTGCACCCGCAGCTACATGTTGTCGGCACTTCGTGCCTGGATCAGTGCTGCTGGACTGCTCAATACAGCTCCACCACGTAACCCTCGGAGACTCCGCCACCGTAAACACGCACCCAGTAGATTCCAGATCCAACGGTTGAAC
>CAYSOI010000885.1:0-1445 GCA_964432425.1 uncultured Opitutales bacterium
TTATAATTTTGGTGACCACTAAAATTATGAGCAAAACGATTGGTAAACAAGCAATTCAAAGCTGGCTTTGTCCAGCATTAACACCAGTGCAAGGGAACTGTGGTTTTGAGGTTCTGGCCCTGTAACTTGAACACATCGACCAGATTCTCAAAGAATCCTCTGTTCTTGCACTTGCAAGGGATTTTGCCCTGCAAGGTCTTCCTCAAGATGCAAGACCTCAGGACATTCGCAAACGCATTGAAATAGGGGAACGCAATCTTCGTTGCGAAATCCTCAGACACAAACTGGGCATGCCCTCCTTTCGCCACTACTTGGTAAGGCTTGCCTGCGATGAAGTCCTCTCAAACTTTTGCAAACTCAGGGATATCCGGGGTGTCCGAAATACCTCCAAGAGTGTTTTGGACAGGGCCAGTAAGTTTTTCACTGAGGAGCAGTTGAGGGAGATCTTTGAACTGCTCACTGAGGTAGCCTGCAGTTGGGAACATTGTACAGATATCGGCTTGAGTGCCCCAGTGGATAGCAGCTTTTGCCTGGTGGATTCGACTTGTCTGGAGGCGAATATCCACTATCCGACCTACTGGGTGTTACTCAGAGATGTTTCCCGTACTTTGCTAAAGGCCATTAAGCTGATTCGAGAAAAAGGCGGACTGCTCAACCGAATGCCACACGGCTCGGATCAACTGGCAGCAAGAATGAACAGCCTTTGTCAGGAAATGACCCTGAGTCATCGCCGTGTTGACGGGATAAAACTGCGTAAAAAAGTCCTTCGCAAAATGAAGATCCTGCTACGCAAAATTGGCAAACATGCCCAGTTTCACAGAGCCTTGCTTGAGTCTAGGCAAAAGCAGGCCGACTGGAGCCCACGGCAAGTGGCCAACATCCTTGTCCGAATTGACAAAGCACTGGAGCAACTGCCCGATGTGATCCATCATGCTCATGAACGAATCATCGGAGGCCTCAAAATCAAGAGTGAGGAGAAAACCCTCAGCACTCATGATCTGGACCTGCACCCCATTGTCAGGAAAAAAGCCGGCAAGGAAATCGAGTTTGGAAATGGCCTGTTTTTAGCCGAAAACTTTGAAGGGTTCCTGCTGGACTACAAACTCTACAAGGAGTATCCCCCAGCTGATGGCGAACAACTTCTGGAAAGTCTGAAACGACAAGAACAATACAACACCGCTGAGAAACTAAAAATGGTTGTGGGCAACCGACAGTTTGACACTCGAAAAGTCTCTGAAACTCTGAAGGAATACGGAATCGAAGACATGAACTGTCTACGCAATCCAACCCGTTTGAAAGAGCGAAGTGGCGATCCCGTCTTTCAGATGGCTCAGAAACGACGTAGCGGCACAGAAGCCCGGATTGCAATTTTCAAAAACAACGGAGGACGCCGATGGCGAGCCAAAGGCTACACTCATCGCAATATTGCCGTATCTTTCGCAGCC
>CAYSOI010000886.1:0-1443 GCA_964432425.1 uncultured Opitutales bacterium
CTTCCTGGTGTCCCGCCCTCCTTGGCGCACGAGGGGCGGTTTCCTAACCGCCCGTACTTTAGGCGGTTAGGAAACCGCCTCTCCGGGAACTTCGTCATGTAATCGGGAATTATTTTTGAGAACCACTATAATTTACCATAGTTGTAGTCTTTCAAGAACTTAGAATTGGCAGGTATTCTAATTGGCCTTTACGGAAATCTCCTTGCCGGTGGCTCCGAGTAGGAAGAGTTGGCTGGCGTTGAATTTGGCGATGGTTTTGGCGTAGAGCATTTCGATTTCAGCCAGGGATTTGAAGGCGTCGAGAACTTCAAGAGGAAGACCCTGGTTTTCGAAGATGCGTTTCCGGCTGAGTTGATACCCATTGCGGGCACGTTTCAGACCTTCACGAAGGATGTCCAGTTGACTGCGGGTGGTTTCCAGTTCAGCGATGGCGGCTTGTACTTTGATGGACATGTTTACTTCGATTTGCTGAATCCGGAGTTCGAGTTGGCGGGCTTCGGATTCCCTCAATTGCAAGGCGGCCTGATTGCCCAAGCCCAAATTGTCCAAACTCCAGTAGAGATAGACAAAGGTGTCTTCCCGTTCTTCATAGATTCCGCTGGAGAAATCGCCTTCTTTACCAAACTCTCCGTAACTGTACCCTGCCCCCAGTTTTGGGATGAAAACTCCCCTCTTCTCACGTTCTGTTTGCAATTTCTTTGCCTCAAACCTTGCGGCCAGTGCTTCGATAGCGGGGCGGTTTTTTAAAGCAAGTTGGACTGATTCCTCTACGGCAGGTTTTTCCTGGTAGATGGTCAAGGGGACCAAGGTTGCGGTATCGGGGTTCAATACTTCGTAGGTAGGCAATTTTAAAAGTGTGGCGAGGTGTCCTGAGGCGGCAATCTGTTGATAACGTGCAGATTCCAGTCGGTATTTTCGCAACATTTGTTCAACCGCAGCACGGTCGGCATCGGCCTCCAGACCTTCTCCGGCTTTGGCGAATTCGCTGGTGGTGTCGGCCAAGGCCGTGGCTTCGGACAAGGCTTCTTCATGCAGCTCTACGGATTTGGCGGCCAGGACGAGTTTGTAGTACGCATTCACCCCTTCGATCATTTTGAGGAAACGGGCTTCTTCTTTGTCTGCTTCGGCTGCACGTTGGTTTTGTTTGGCAACTTTGGGGGAATAGATCGCATCGGCGAGGTTCACTTCGAGGCTGACTCCCGGATGAGCCGGAATGCCGGAACCAGTATGCGCTACGCCAAGTCCTGCCGAGTCTGCCGTACGTTCGATCTCTGAAATGGTGCCATCGGTAAATTGCAATGGACCTTTTTGCTCAGCATATCCGAATCCTGCACGAACGGTGGGCAACCATTGATACCAAGCTTGTTTGGAGGCGATTTCTGCCTGATGAATCTTTTCAATGGCAATGGCGAGATCGGTATTGCGTTCGTCAATGAGTCGCAG
>CAYSOI010000887.1:0-1294 GCA_964432425.1 uncultured Opitutales bacterium
TCTCATGCAGGCAGCGTTTCGTGATCTCCAGTTGCTCATAGGCGGAGATGAGAATACTGACCGTTGGACTCGTGCTCATGAATTCTTCAGGATGATTGCCGAGCGGCTTGGAGCAACAAATTCATCAGTTGTTTCCCGTTTTCAGATATGGAGAAATTCTCTTTGATCCAGTTTTGGGCATTGTGGCGGATGTTTTCCAGGTGTGGATGTTGGTGGAGTGTCGCCAGAGTTTCGATCCATGGGGTTGGATTGTCGGATGGTAAAACGAATCCAGTTTGTTCATGAGTGATCGCTTCGAGGGCACCGGCAAAGCGAGTTGTCAGTACGGGTAGTCCATGCGTCATCGCTTCGGCAATGACGTTGGGTAAGCCATCGCGGTCTCCATTTATAGCCGGTTTTCCCGTAAAGAGTAAGACATCTGCATTCTGGTAAGCCTTTTCGACTTCGCTGTAGACCTGTCTCCCGCAGAAGGTGACATTTTGAGCCAGATTGAGGCGGTCTGCTTCCTTTTTCAGTTTGGGTAGCACCGGTCCTTGCCCTACTATGTCTGCATGAAAGGGAATGCCTGTATCCATCAGGTGTTTGTAGATTTGTAGTTGGAAGGAGATGTTCTTTTTTTCGACAATTCTACCTACGGTGATGAGGCGAAGGGGTTTTTGAAGAGGTTTGAGAGGAGTCTCCAGGGGTTTGGTGGAAATACCTCGGCGAATGAGATGATACTTTTCTGGATTGCATGGGGAGTGACGCTGAAGCAAATCTTGTCGAGTCGCCCAGGTCGAACTGCGGACGAACCTGGCCAGTTGTGCTTTTTCTCTGAGCAACCAGTCGCCTCCATGTTTGTAGACGTCGTAGGCATGAGCTTCCATGGAGAAGGGAATGCCTGTGAAATGATAGAGAGCATAGGCTGCCGCCGCTGGCATGGTGCCCCAGGTGGCGTGGATGAGGTCTGGAGGGTGTTCCCGCTTGGCAAGAGTCGAGGCCTGGTCCATAGCCCAGGCAAAGCCCCAGTTGTTTTCCAACCAATTGGTGTACATGGGGATTTGGCGATTCAGCAATACATTCATCGTGTCCCGAATGGGCTGGGGGCACTTGAATATCCAAGTTGGAATTTTGCAAAGTGCCCGCGGCAGATCCTGAATGCCTGTGGTCGAAATCGGAGTGTGAGCTGGATAAGTGAGGAAAGTTCCCGGCCCCCCCCAAAGTGAGCGAATCTCCAATTCGATTTCGGGCCTTTGGAGAAGATAACTGATTTCCCGCTGAAGAAAGGTTTCACTAAAGCGGGGAAAAGTGGTCG
>CAYSOI010000888.1:0-1220 GCA_964432425.1 uncultured Opitutales bacterium
CACGAAGCCGGTGACCCCTTCGTCGACCCAGGCACCCTCGTCACCAATGGCCGTGGACATGACCTGGACGAATCCCTGGTGACTGTTACTGGAACCGTCGACCACACTGTTCTCGGCACCTACACACTGACCTACGATTACTCCAAAGACGGAGACACCGCCTCCACCATTCATCGTGAAGTCACCGTCATCGACACCACCGCTCCCACCATTACCTTAACCGACGGCGAAAGATACCGCATTGGACTCGGAGTTGAGTACACGGAGCCAGGCTTCACCGTCGAAGATAACCTGGATACAAACCCAACCATGGAAATCCAATTCCAGGCGGAAGGACTCCAGCCCATTCTCTACTGGGATTTCAACCAAACCCAGGGGACTACGCTTCCCGAGTTGATGAACAATGCGGACGGCACACTGAGGAGCTTCCCTGACCCCGATAGTGCCTGGGTGACAGGGAAGTACGGGAATGCCCTCCAGTTCGATGCCGCTACCAGCAATTTCGTCGAGATATCCGGGACTGATCTTCTCGACCTTCAGCAATTTACCATCTCCGTGTGGGTACACTCCTCGGATTACAACGCCGACATGTTCCTGTTTGAAAAAACAACCAACGATTTAGTCAATTCTCAGTACAATCTTCACTTCGAGAGTGACGAAACATTCTACTTCCGCACGGCGGATGATGCCGGCTCCTTCCAAGACGTCACCATCAACAGCACAGACTGGTTAGCTCCAGATGAGTGGCAACACATTGCCGTAACCTATGATGGCACTCAAAAGAATATCTACATCAACAAACAACTGGTCGGTACTGGAGACCATGCAGTGACTCTACCCACCGGACCAACCGGCAAATCCTACATCGGAGCCAATGCCCCTGGCGACGGCACCTACTTCAACGGCATGATCGATGACCTCAAAGTGTACAACCAAGTCATCCCCGAAGATCAAATCAACGCCATCTCCAATCGTTCCGGTGTCGACACCACCAAAGAACGCCTCGATCCGCCTTACAAGTATATCTACACAGCTACCGACCAGAGTGGAAATACCTCCACCCTGGAACGCTGGATCATTGTATCGGATGATGATACCCCGCCAACGCTCCAACTGATAGGCGATGCGGAGATTCGCCTCAAAGTGGGCGACACCTTTGAAGACCCGAAAGCCATCGCCATTGATAATGGCCAAAATGCATCAGATCAGATTGTGATCAC
>CAYSOI010000889.1:0-1196 GCA_964432425.1 uncultured Opitutales bacterium
GTTCCCGTGCTGTCGACAAAGTGATCTTCTTCCAGGCCCATGGCTTGCAGCATGCTGACGAAGAGGTTGGACATGGGGACGTTCTCTTTGAATTTGAGATAATGTCCGTGCTTGTGCCCGAGTTTGCTGCCTCCGGCCAGAAGCAGTGGGAAATTGCGATTTACGTGGGTTTTGCTGTTGCTGCTGCCGTAGAGAACTTGTGTGCGGTCCAAGAGGTTTCCGTCGCCCTCTTTGGTTTCCTTCAGACGAGTGAGAAATCGCACCAGATGTTGGGTCATGTACTGGTCGAATTTTCCGAGCTGTTCGGCACCACCTTTTTTGCCTGCTCCGTGAGCCAGGCCATGCCAATCACCTTTCAGTCCGATGGCGGCGGGGAACTTGCGGGCTCTGGAGGGTCCCATGCTGCCAACCTGGTAGGTGGCGACACGGGTCAAGTCGGTTTGAAAGGCGAGAAAGAGCAGGTCGTAAATGGCCGTCAGGTACTCGTCGGGTGTATCTGGAGAGGCATCCAGGGCGATGGCAGTGGGATCCACTTCCGGCAAGGGAACTTTCATCCAGCGGCGGGCACTTTCGACCCGAAGTTCAACCTTGCGAACGGAGGTCTCGTATTCGTCGAGCTTCTGGCGGTCTGCATTACCCAGTTTCTTTCGAAGGGATTTGGATTGATCCATGACCAGGTCCAGAATGCTGCCGGTGGTCTCCAGTTTGCGGCGATCCGATTGGCTGCTTTGGTCCTGCCCGAACAAACGTTGAAAGATCAATTTGGGGTCAGCCAGTGCGGGAATGGGTTGACCATCGGCAGAGTAGGAGAGGGTAGTGGTACGGGTTCTTGGTCCGACACCTCCGTCAGTGGAAAGGGTTAATGAGTCGAGACGAGTCTGGTTGCCAATTTGTGAGGCAATCAATTGGTCCAGGGAAATGGTGTTTCGGTAGGTGACCTTGGCCAGATTGTTGGCAGTGAGAAAGATGTCGGCGGTATCATGGCCGTTCATGGTGCGGCAGCGAGGATGGGAAAGCCCCCAGAAAATGGACAAATCGTCCCTCAACGGCTCCAGCGGCTTGAGCGGATTGGAAAGTTGATAATCCTTCCCTTCACCCTTCGGGAACCATCCCCAATCCCGGTCTTCGGCATCAGCCTTGGGCATTGCCACACCAAAGGGAAACTGAATGGCACAGACTCGGCGAGGTAGTTCCTT
>CAYSOI010000890.1:0-1194 GCA_964432425.1 uncultured Opitutales bacterium
GCAGACTGGCCCCTCAGTTCCATTTTGAGGACAAGCCGCAACGAGTTCCATGATAGGAACCTCAGCGAATGCATTCACCGAGATTAGAAAATGAAAACATCCAAGGTCATTCAGGTCGTAGGTTGCCATGCTGAAGGCGAAGTCGGGGATGTCATTGTTGGCGGCGTCTCTCCTCCTCCTGGTGACACACTTTGGGAGCAGCGTTGTTTCATCGAGCAAGATGATCGTCTGCGTCGTTTTGTGCTGAATGAGCCCCGGGGTGGTGTGTTCAGGCATGTGAACCTTCTGGTTCCGCCGAAACATCCGGATGCCCAAATCGGCTGGATTATCATGGAGCCCGCTGATACTCCACCAATGTCGGGATCGAATTCCATCTGTGTGGCGACTGTGGTACTCGACACTGGCATTGTCCCCATGACAGAGCCAGAAACGGAACTGATGATGGAAGCACCGGGTGGCTTGGTTAAAGCCAAGGCTTATTGCCGCAATGGAAAGGCCGAGAGAATTACGATCACCAATGTTCCTTCGTTTGCCGACAAGCTAGCGGTACCTTTGGAGGTCGAAGGACTCGGCACACTTTCCGTAGATACTGCCTATGGCGGTGATAGTTTTGTCATAGTGGATGCAAAAGCTTTGGGCTTCGAAATTGTATCGGATGAGGCTAGTGACCTTGTGTCGACAGGCATGAAGATTACAGCTGCAGCTAACGAACAGCTTGGGTTTCAACACCCCATCCATGCCGAGTGGAACCACATCTCTTTTTGCCAGTTTGCTGGTCCATTAACTGAGAAGAATGGCGAGTTGGTTGGGGCAAATGCTGTTTGCATCCGACCTGGCAAGATTGATCGGTCCCCTACTGGCACAGGTTGTTCCGCCAGGATGGCTGTTCTTCATGCTCAGGGCCGCATGCAGGTGGGTAGCCGTTATCGAGCCCGTTCGATCATTGGTTCCGAATTCATCTGCAGTATCGAGTCAGTGACAACAGTCGGAGAAAGAAATGCAATTGTCCCGACTGTTTCCGGTCGAGCCTGGATTACGGGAACCCATCAACTGATGCTCGATCCAGATGACCCCTGGCCCGAAGGCTATCGGCTCTCCGACACCTGGCCCAATACCCATTTACAAAATGATTGAGAATATGGCATTTGTTGGAGTTCACGATTTATCGTGCTCTATAGCCAACTTGAACACACT
>CAYSOI010000891.1:0-1127 GCA_964432425.1 uncultured Opitutales bacterium
ACCTTGCTTGACCAGTCTGGTCGGAGGCTGGTCGTTCGCAACGGCAGGCTACCCTCCAGGCGGCTCCAAACCTCCGCTGGCCCCATTGAGGTATCTCAGCCTCGGGTAAATGATCGCCGTGAAGGCAAGCGGTTCACCAGCTTGATCCTTCCGCCCTACGTAAGGCGTAGCCCCACTATGGATAGCCTGATCCCTTTGCTTTACCTAAAGGGTATTTCAACCAACGATATTCCCGAAGCATTGGAACCCATCCTCGGCCCGGGAGCAAAGGGCTTGTCGGCTGCAAACATTACCAAACTTACCGAAGGCTGGCATGATGACTTTCAGCAGTGGAACAACCGCAGTCTACAGAACAAGGAGTATGTCTACATATGGGCCGACGGCATCTACTTCAACGTAAGGCTCAGCGAAGACCGCCCCTGTCTTCTTGTATTGGTAGGCTCCTTGCCCGATGGAAGAAAGGAAGTTGTTGGGTTTCTTGATGGAGAAAGAGAAAGTAAGCTTTCTTGGAAAACCCTCCTTCTGGACTTGAAAAAGCGTGGTTTAGCCAAAGCTCCAAAATTGGCCGTAGGTGACGGTGCATTAGGTTTCTGGTCTGCCTTGGAAGAGGTATTCCCAGGGACACGCCACCAGCGTTGCTGGGTTCATAAGACCGCCAACATTCTGGACAAGATGCCTAAGAAGCAACAAGCCCAGGCCAAAACCCGCATCCACGAGATCTACCTCTCCGCCACACGCCAAGAAGCCGAAGAAGCCTTTGATGAATTCCTGGATCTGTACCAAGCCAAATATCCCAAATCCTGCGAATGTTTGGCCAAAGACCGAGAAGAACTGATGGCTTTCTACGACTTCCCAGCCGAACATTGGGCACACCTACGCACGACCAACCCGATTGAGTCCACGTTTGCAACAGTGCGTCATCGGCACAGGCAGACCAAAGGCAATGGAAGTCGCAAAGCCACCCTCTCCATGGTGTTTAAATTGCTGATGTGTGCCGAAAAACATTGGCGTCGGCTCAGAGGCTACCAGCTCCTTGACAAGGTAATCAAGGGAGTCATCTTTACTGACGGAATCGAACAAGAAAAAGTGGCAAAGGAAGAAGCCGCATAACCAAAATCTGAATCCAT
>CAYSOI010000892.1:0-1127 GCA_964432425.1 uncultured Opitutales bacterium
ATGATCCAGGACATTCAGGACACACAATCGACACCAGGCCAATTCAACGACTACGGCGAAGCCTTCCCCAACAGCCAGAAAGTGTTACAAAACATTGCGACACCAGAAGGCGAAATGCTCAAAGTCCCCCTGCGTCGAGTGCACCTGACCAATGGAGATACTCCCATTGATCTCTACGACACCTCCGGACCTCTCGGGCTGGATGTCAAAGAAGGTCTCCCCAAACTCCGTCAATCCTGGATTCAAAAACGTGAAGACCGTGGAGACAAAGTCTTCACCCAGATGCACTACGCCAAGAAAGGCATCATCACTGAGGAAATGCACTATGCGGCAGCCAGAGAAAACCTGGACCCCGAGTACCTGCGCTCAGAAGTGGCCCGTGGCCGTGCCATCATCCCAGCTAACAAGAAGCACCTGGAGCTAGAGCCCATGATCATTGGTCGGAATTTCCTGACCAAGATCAACGCCAATATCGGCAACTCCGCCGTCTCCAGCTCCATTGAGGAAGAAGTCGAAAAACTTCAATGGGCCACCCTTTGGGGGTCCGATACTGTAATGGATCTCTCCACAGGGAAGAATATTCATGAAACCCGTGAATGGATCCTTCGCAACTCCCCGGTCCCCATCGGAACAGTTCCCATTTATCAAGCCCTTGAAAAAGTCGACGGCGATCCGGCGAAACTCTCCTGGTCTGTCTTCCAGGAAACCCTTCTCGAACAAGCCGAACAAGGAGTTGACTACTTTACCATCCATGCCGGAGTCCTCCTTCGATTCATCCCAGCCACAGCCAACCGCCTCACCGGTATTGTCAGCCGTGGGGGTTCCATCATTGCCAAATGGTGTCTCACTCACCACAAGGAGAACTTCCTCTACACTCACTGGGACGACATCTGCAAAATCTGTGCGGAATATGACATCTCTTTCAGTATCGGAGACGGACTTCGCCCCGGCTCCATCTACGACGCCAACGATGAAGCCCAGTTCGCAGAACTCAAGACTCAGGGCGAACTCACCAAACGGGCCTGGGAATACGACGTGCAAGTCATGAATGAAGGTCCCGGCCACATTCCCATTCACATGATTCAGGAGAACATGGACAAGCAGCTCGACTGGTGTAACGAAGCCCC
>CAYSOI010000893.1:0-1115 GCA_964432425.1 uncultured Opitutales bacterium
TTCATTGACCCGGAAATCGGGCTGGGTTACTTACGAATACCCACTTGGGCTCCATTCCGTTTACAGTTCTATTGCAATGGCCACAGTTGGTTGGCCCGGCAGTTGGAGAAGGAAGCCATCCAATACACCCTGGCTGACAATACCTTTACGCATGTGTCTGATCCCGCAAAAGCACAACAAATGTCCATGGAACTGGATCCGCAGCAGTTAATGGAACGTTGCCAGCATTGGGCATCCCAGTGGTGCGAAGTGTACGGGCACTGGTCGCAGATCCACTGGAGCATCAGCCAGGCCGAGTATGCAACGGACTTGGTTTTCAAACAACCCGCTTTGCTCGGCGAACTCTACCAAAGTCTAGTTCGCACAGCAGTATGCGACATTGATGCGGCCAGTATATACCGTTTTTTTGGTAAAAACCTCACAGTAGCCAGCAGCCAGGAAGTTGCCAGTCGGTTGGACACCCGTGTGCAAGGCACTCGTCTGAAGCACAGCATTGGTAAACAAGCGATCAAGGTTTACGACAAAGCTGGCCTGGTACTGCGTATTGAAAGCGTTAGTGGTGACATCAGTTTCTTTAAACATTACCGCGAGGTAAAACATCGCAATGGAAGCAGTTCCAAAAAACATGCTTCAATGCGTAAGGGCCTTTTCAGTCTTGGGGCATTGCGTGAGCAGATGGAGGCGGTTAACCGCCGTTATCTGGACTTTTTGTCCAGTTTGACAGACCATACCGCAGGTCGTACGGACCTACACAGGCTCACCCAAACAAAGGAGACAGAAAATGGTCAAAGATATAAAGGTCTCAACGCCTTCGACTCACAAGACTGGAGGTTGCTTCAGATCCTGTTGAGAGGGCAACATACAATTGGAGGCATGACCCATCGGCAACTCCAAGTCTTACTACCGGATTGGAGTTCTGGAAAACTATCCCGCCAACTGCGTAGAGTGAGGGAACTAGGCGTACTGAAAAAGGTGGCTTACAGCTACCGTTATTACCTGACAAAATTAGGGAAGCGGTTGCTTGTTGCGATCGCGCAACTAAAGAATCGAATCATTATTCCAGCCTTAGCAAAGGCCTAAATCCTTGTTTTTTATGACAGCATTCGCTGAATAAG